>JACPNS010000017.1 GCA_016185345.1 Solirubrobacterales bacterium
CAAGGTGCTCTCCCACCAGGAGATCCGACTCCTCATCTCCGCCCTGAGAACCGGCATTGGCCCGGAGGAGTTCGACATCACCAAGCTCCACTACCACAAGATCATCCTGATGACCGACGCCGACGTCGACGGCGCGCACATCCGCACGCTTGCGCTCACGTTCCTATTCCGTCACATGCCAGAGCTGATCGCCGGCGGCTTCATCTACATCGCCAAGCCGCCGCTGTACAAGATCAAGGTCAGCGGTAAGGACCGATACGTAGAAAAAGAGAACGAGCTCGAGGAAGTGCTTCTCACCAACAAGTACGAGAAGCTGAAGATCCACGAGATCACCGCGCCTTCCAAAAGCGCGAACGGCAAGAAGCCGAAAACGCTCGAGCTCACCGAGACGCGCTGGCAGCGTTTCACCAAGTTGCTCAAGCAGCACCAGGGTTGGTCCACGGTGCTTCGCGCGGAGTACGGCCATGAGGCGATCGACTTCCTGGAGCGATCGAGCATCGTCGCCGACGGCCTCACCAACCCTGAGGACGTCATCAAGTTCGCGCAGAACGGCAAGGACGACACGGCCAGCGTCACGGTCGATCTCGTCCGCGAAGACGCCATCGAGCTGACGCTCAAGGGCATCGAGACCGAGACCGGCCACGCGCAGGTCCATCACCTGCCGCGCTCACTGTTTGAGGGCAAGGAGTTCCGCGAGTTCGTGAAGGTGCAGACCGCGCTGACCGAGTTGATCGGCGAGCTGCCGGTCGAGGTCGAGCTCGACGGCTCCTTCGAGCGGGCCCGCTCGTACGAAGAAATCCGCCAGAAGGTCATCAAGCTCGTCTCGAAGGGCGTGTCGATTTCGCGCTTCAAGGGACTGGGCGAGATGAACGCAGAACAGCTTGCTGAAACCACGATGAACCGCGACACGCGCACCCTCGCGCAGGTCTCGATCGAGGATGCCGCAGCCGCCGAGACGATGTTCTCGACGCTGATGGGCGACAAGGTCGAGCCGCGCAAGGCGTTCATCGACGAACACGCCAAGGAAGCGGTGAATATCGATGTCTAATCAGGGACCGCTTGAAAGCGCCTACGAAGATCGGTCGCTAGAAGACGAGATGCGCTCGTCGTACATCGATTACGCGATGAGCGTGATCGTTGGGCGCGCACTCCCAGACGCCCGCGACGGATTGAAGCCAGTCCACCGTCGCGTCATCTTTGCGATGAACGAGCTCGGCCTCGGGCCCACCCGTCCGTACCGCAAGTGCGCAACGGTCGTCGGTGAAGTGATGGGTAACTACCACCCGCACGGCGACCAGTCGATCTACGACACGCTCGCTCGCCTGGCCCAGGACTTCGCGATCCGCGCGCCGCTCGTTGACGGCCAGGGTAACTTCGGCTCGGTCGACGGCGACCGCCCGGCGGCCATGCGTTACACCGAGGCGCGCATGGCGCGTGTCGCAAGTGAAATGGTGCGCGACATCGACGAGGACACCGTCGACTTCATGCCCAATTTCGACGGCTCCAAGATCGAGCCGGTTGTGCTTCCGAGCCGGTTCCCGAACCTGCTCGTCAACGGCTCGACCGGTATCGCCGTCGGTATGGCGACGAACATCCCGCCGCACAACCTCGGCGAAGTGATCGACGCAACGGTCGCGCTGATCGACAACCCCGACATCGACCTCGACGGTCTGATGGAACACATCGAGGGCCCAGACTTCCCGACCGGCGCGCACATCCTCGGTCGCTCGGGCATCCGCGAGGCATTCGAGACCGGCCGCGGCCGCGTGCGCATGCAGGCGGTCTGCCACATCGAGCCGATCCAGCAGGGCAAAGAGGCGCTGATCGTCACCGAGCTTCCGTACATGGTTCGCAAGGGCGGCGAGGACGGACTGATCACGAAGATCGCCGCGCTCGCCCGCGACAAGAAGATCCCCGAGATCTCTGACCTGCGCGACGAGTCGGACCGCAACGGCATGCGCCTCGTGATCGAGCTCAAGCGCGACGTCATCCCTGACGTCGTCAAGAACAAGCTCTTCAAGCACACGCCGATGCAGCAGACCTTCGGCGTCAACACCGTCGCGCTGGTTGACGGCGTGCCGCAGACGCTCTCGCTCAAGGCAGCGCTCACGTACTACCTCTCGCACCAGAAAGAGGTCATCACCCGGCGCACGAAGTACCGCCTGCGCAAGGCTGAGTCGCGTGCTCACATCCTCGCCGGCCTTCTGATCGCCGTCGGAAACATCGACGAAGTCGTCGCGTTGATCCGCGCGTCTTCGGACCCGGATGCAGCCCGCGAAGGACTGATGACCAAGTTCGAGCTCTCGCGCGAACAGGCACAGGCGATCCTCGACCTCCGCCTCCAGCGCCTCACCGCGATGGAAGCCGACAAGATCCAGGCTGAGTTCGATGACCTGACTGAACAGATCAAAGAGCTGCGCACGCTGCTCGGCGAAGAGACCCTGATCTACAAGGTGATCCGCGAGGAACTGCTCGAAGTTCGCGAAGCGCACGCCGACGAGCGTCGCACGAAGATCCTCGACCAGGAAGGCGACATTCCGCTGGAAGATCTGATCGCCGACCGCCAGATGGTCATCTCGATCACTAACTCCGGCTACATCAAGTCGCTGCCCCTGGACACGTATCGCTCGCAGAAGCGCGGCGGCGTCGGCATCAAGGGCATGGACACGAAGGAAGACGATTACATCGAACACCTCTTCGTGACCAGCACCCACGACTTCCTGCTGTTCTTCACGAACCGCGGAAAGGTCTACCGCCAGAAGGTCTACGAACTGCCCGAGATGGCGCGCACGGCGAAGGGCCGCGCGCTCGTCAACCTGTTGCCGCTCCGCGAGGGCGAGCGCGTGCAGGCAGTCATCGCCACGCGAGACTTCAAGGAAGCGCAGTACCTGGCGTTCGCCACGCGCAAGGGCCAGGTCAAGAAGACCGAGTTCCTCGAGTACAACACGCCGATCAAGGCCGACGGAATCATCGCGATCAACATCAAGGACGACGACGAGCTCGTGGCCGTGCGAACGACCACCGGCAACGACGACATCCTGATGATCAGCAAGTCCGGGCAGGCCGTTCGCTTCAAGGAAGAAGAAGCGCGCCCGATGGGTCGCTCGACCGGCGGCGTCCGCGGCATGAACGTCTCGCGCGAGATCAGCAAGGGCGTTCCCAACGAAGTCATTGCGATGGAAGTCGCCTCCGACGAGTGCGACTTGCTCGTCGTGACTCAGGGCGGGTACGGCAAGCGCACCGCGATGACCGAGTACCCGATCAAGGGCCGCGGAACGATGGGCGTCCAGACGATCAAGCTCACTGACAAGAAGGGCGGCCTCGCGGCCGCGCTGATTGTCCGCGAGGGCGACGAGTTGCTCTTCATGTCGCAGGGCGGAATGGTCCAGCGCACGAGCGCGGGCGAAATCTCTCAGTACAAGCGCGCTTCACAGGGCGTGCGCGTGATGAACATCAAGGAGGATGACGAAGTCTCTGCCGTCGCTCCGGTGATGGAGGGGTCCTCCGAGGACAAGGTCGTCGAAGAGGCTGCTTCTGCTGCGGCAGATGCGCCGTCGGCTTCAGATCAGCCGCAGCTCGCAGCCGACGTCTCGGCCGTAGAGCCTGAAGAAGACTCTGAGTAGCGATCGACCTCAGTCGATCAAGCCGTGGCGCATCGCCTGCGCCACGGCAGCCGCTCGTTCTGACACGCCAAGCTTGTCGTAAATGCGCGTGAGGTGGGTCTTGACCGTGCTTTCCGCGAGGTGCAGCTTGGTCGCAATTTCAGCGGCCGTGAAGCCCTCGGCGACTTCGCGCAGGATCTCCAGCTCGCGATCGGAGAGCATTGGTCCGGGCGGGCTGCGATGTGCGCGAATCTGTTCGGCAAGTCCCCCGAGGAGCTCCTTGGGCAGCACGGTCTCGCCGCCGGCCACGGCAACGATTGCCTCGACCAGCTCCCCAGGCCCTGCCGTCTTGCGCTCGAAGCCCGAGGCGCCTGCCTCGATTAACGCGTAGACGACTTCGCTGTCGCCGTCCCCGGAGAGCACGAGCACACGCGTGTCCAACTCTTCTGAGACCACGCACTTGAGCACTTCAACTCCGTCAATGTCCGGGAGGCCGAGGTCGAGCACGCACACCTGTGGGCTCAGATCTCGCACGGCCTTCATGGCCTCGCGACCGGAACCGGTTGCGGCAACAACCTTCATGTCGTCGCGCGCTCGAATCGCTCGGGTGAGCGCTTCACGGAACATCGGGTGGTCCTCGACCACGACTACGTCGATCATTTCGGTTGTTGTTGTCACAGGATCAGCTCATCAAAGTGCTCGAGAAACACTTCAGTTAGGCGTGGGTCGAATTGACTTCCAGATCCATCGGAAATCTCGCGCAGTGCCGTCTCGATCGGCAATGCGACGCGGTAAGGGCGGTCGGTTGTGATTGCACTGAATACGTCGACGATTTGAACGATTCGCGCAGACGCCGGAATCGCGTCGTTCGCGATGGCATTCGGGTAGCCGGTTCCGTCCCAGCGTTCATGATGTGAACGCGCGATCTCAGCGCCTAGCTGAAGCAGCGGATTGCTCGAGCCATGGAGCATTCGATACCCAATCTCCGTATGACTTTCCATTATGTGTCGCTCTGACTCGGTCAGCGGGCCCGGCTTCAGCAGTACCTGGTCAGAGACGCCGATCTTGCCGACATCGTGCATCGCGCTGGCCGAGGCGAGTGAGTTGGCGTCGGCTGCGGAGTAGCCCTGCTTGCGCGCAAAGCGTTCGACGATCTTGATCATTCCGTCCATGTGTTCTGCGGTAACGCGGTCTCTGGCTTCCACGGCCATGCTCAACCGCTGGAGCATCTCTACGCGGGAGGATTCGAGTTCTCCGATAGCCGAGCTGAGCGAGGCGGTGCGCTCGAGCAGTCGCTGCTCGAGTCGATCGGTGTAATCGCGATGTGCGAGTTCGAGCGTGCGACGGCGTAGGGCGTTCGAGGCGTTGATCAAGAGTTCGACTCCGCGAAAGGGCTTGACTATGTACCCGTAAGCGCCAAATCCGAGCGCGATCTCAGCGGTTCGCACGTCATCGGTTCCCGTGACCATGATTACCGCGGCGTCTGCCCGTAGAGCCGGCAGCTCTCGTAACAGTTCGATTCCAGATTCGCCTGACAGCCCGATGTCGAGAACGACCAGGTCGAAGTGAACGGTCTGAAGCAGCGTCCGAGCATCGCTCACGCCGTCGGCGGTCTCGCAGTGATATCGGTCGGCCAGTGCGCGTTCCATCAAAGCGCGCTGTTGCGGCTCGTCGTCGATGATCAGTACGGAGCTGCGAAGTTCAGCGGATTCGGTCGCAGGCTGGTTCGGTGTCAGTTCAGTACTCGTCATACCGCTCGCTTCTCGAGGACGCGCTCAACCTCGCCGAGCAGGTCATTGACCGTGAACGGCTTCTCGATCAGATCGACGCTTTCGCGTTCGTCGTCCACGCGGTGCAGCGCAAGGTCGCTGTAGCCCGACATGAACAGCACCGGGAGGTCCGGCTTCAACTCAATGGCGCGGTCGGCCAGTTCGCCGCCCTGCAGATCAGGCATCACGAGATCAGTCAGGAGCAGGTCGATGTGCTCTTCGGGGTCGCGAAGCAGCTCAAGTGCCTCGCCGGCGCGTGCAAATGAGACGACGTCGTAACCGTTGGTCGAGAGTGCGCGCACGACCATTCGTCGCACCGATTGTTCGTCCTCCACGACCAGGACGCGTTCGCTGTTGCCGCGTGCGCGACGCGGGGAGGCCTCGCGCAATGGAGAGCTCGCCGCGACTTCAATCGCGGGCAGGTGGATTTCAACGGTTGTACCAACCCCCAACTCCGAGTGCAGAAAGATGTCGCCGCCGTGACTCCGGACAATGCCGTAAACGGTGGCCAGGCCGAGCCCGGTTCCCTGAGGCTTGGGCTTGGTCGTGAAAAACGGCTCGAACGCGCGTTCAACGGTTTCAGCGTCCATGCCGACTCCCGCATCCCGCACGGTGAGCCGAATGTGACGACCGGGCTCGACGAGGCCTGCGCGGCCGGAGACGAAGTCGTCGTCGAGCTCAACGTTCGCGGTTTCGATTGTCAGGGGGCCGCCGTCGGGCATGGCGTCGCGGGCATTCACCGCAAGGTTGAGCACGACCTGCTCGATCTGACTCGGATCCGCGACAACACCCCACAGCTCGGGATCGAATTGCGTTTCAAGCGTCACGTGTTCGCCGATCACTCTGCGCAGGAGCCGCTCGAGTTCCTCGAGCGTCGAATTGAGCTCCATTGAGCGAGGCGCGACGTCGTCATTCCTGCTGAACATCAGAAGTTGATTGGTCAGGGCGGCTGCGCGGTGAGCGGCCGACTGAATCTGCTCGACGTCGTCGCGCACGGTCGGCAGGTCTTCGAGTTCGGCGGCGGCGAATTCGGCGTAGTTGATTATCACACCCAATAGATTGTTGAAGTCATGGGCGATACCCCCAGCGAGCTGGCCAATGCTCTCCATGCGGCGCGCCTGATCAAGCTCGAGTCGTTGCTCGAGTTCATTGCGCTCTCTCTCGAGCACGAGTCGCTCGCTGATGTCGCGCGTCGCGGCGATCCGAATGGGACCCTCCGATGATTGTGCGTAGGACACCGTGATCTCGGCCGGAAACTCCTCACCGTTCGCGCGACGCACGAACAGCGGTTGTTCGAGGCCGATAGTGCGACGGTGCGGGTGATCGAAGAATTCGTCGCGGTCCCGCTTCAACTCCTCATGGAGTCGTCCAGGCGCCAGATCGAACACCGACATACCGATCAGCTGTTCTCGTGGATAACCAAATACGTTGGTCGCCTCTGCGTTTGCGAGGACGATCGTGCCATCAGCACGGCTACCGATAGTTGCGTCCGGGATCAGCTCCAGAAATTCGTCGAAGTTAACGAGCGCCGTGTCTGCGGCCTCCACGTTGATCTCCCGAGGAAAATTGTTCTGCCCCGATAGCGAGGCGGCGACTGGGTTCAACTTACTCATCATCGGTAGGA
Source organism: Solirubrobacterales bacterium (assembly GCA_016185345.1). GTDB lineage: Bacteria > Actinomycetota > Thermoleophilia > Solirubrobacterales > JACPNS01 > JACPNS01. Next base: position 6,996 of record JACPNS010000017.1, read on the forward strand.
GACGAATCATTCGTATACGAAGCAATCTCGTCGATTTGACGACGTAGCTTCTGTAGAGACATTCACTTAATTGGTGTACCCATAGATCGGCCTCGGATACCGGACCCATTAGTCCGTTCGGACGAACCGATGGGATCGAGCGATCCACGCCAGTTTTAAGTCCGATCGCACGATCCTGAGAATGCCTGCAATCCCGATACTCCTGGAGACAAATGAGATCGCGCCCTTGAGCGACTCAGCAGGTAGGAAGAACATGTCTGCGTTCTATCCCGCCCATAAGGCCCGTCTGATACCAACCAAGCACGGATGCTGTTGGTATCAGGCGGGTTTTCTCTTTGCTTCAAGCGTTGCGAACAGCTTTGTGCGCGCAGTATCCAGCACTCGGAAGAAGCGATTTTCACATGGGTTTCGTCTTTTACTCGGCCAGGCGTGGAATGCGACGCTCGCTGTCTTCTCGACGAGCTTGGAGATTGCGCCGACTTCGAAGGCAACGCTTGGGGCGAGGCACTGTTCGAACTCGTGGCCTCGCCTCTGCTGCTGGACGAACTGCCCGAGGCGTTGGAGCGCCCTAGAATACGCACGCGATTGGCTGAAGGGGCGGCAACCCGGCTTCTCTCGCTGATGAGATCGCAAGCCCACATCATCGACGACCTGGCCCATCGATCTTGCGTTGTCATTGAACGCCGCCCCAGTGAGCGGAGACCGCCACCTCACAGATCTGCGAGGGACGATCCCCGTATTTTCACCGGCGGAGTTCCTGGACTACTTGGCAGCCGCGTAACGCTCTGCGACGACTTCCCAGTTCACGACGTCCCACCATGCCTTGAGGTACGCAGGGCGCACGTTCTTGTAGGTCAGGTAGTAGGCGTGCTCCCAGACGTCGTTGCCGAGCAACGGGGTCTTGCCGTCGGTCAGCGGAGAGTCCTGATTTGCGGTGCTGGTGATTGCCAGTTCACCGCCATCGAGCACGAGCCAGGCCCAGCCGGAGCCGAACTGGCCGACGCCCGCGGCCTCGAACTTCTCCTTGAACTCATCGACTGATCCGAACTTCGCGGTGATCGCGTCGGCGAGTTCGCCGGAGAGCTCGCTGCCGCCCGGAGTCATCGACTCCCAGAACATCGAGTGGTTGAGGTGGCCACCGCCGTTGTTGCGCACCGGGCCCTTGATGTCGTCGGGAAGGCTTGCGAGGTTTGCGATCACTTCTTCGATCGGCTTGTCGGCCCATTCGGTGCCCTCGAGGGCGCCATTGGCCTTGTCCACGTAAGCCTGGTGGTGTTTGTCGTGGTGGAGGTGCATCGTCTCTTCGTCGATCGTCGGAGAGAGAGAGTCGTATGGGTAGGGCAGAGCTGGTACTTCGTAAGACATGTGTAGATCCTTGCTTGGTGTTGGATTCCGTAAAGCTGTGGGCGGAATCCTAACGGTGGGTCTACAGATCGGCCTCAGGCAGCGTCGGCGCCGGCGACATCGCCGACGGCGCTCGCAGCTGCAGGCACATATGGCAGCCACTGCGATGGAATCGTCGGACTTGCGACATGTATGAAGATCGTCGGGTGGGGCGCCATCGGGCGTGTGCTGAGCTTCATGCCCGACTGGGCGACGCTGCGGTCGCCCTTGCGGCGATTGCAGGTGGCGCAGCAGGCGACGACGTTCTCCCAGGAAGTGTCTCCGCCCTTCGAGCGGGGGATCACGTGGTCCATCGTCAGCGAGCCCCGACGGCCGCAGTACTGGCACTCCCAGCCGTCGCGCGCGAACACGGCGCGGCGGGTGATCTTGCGTCTGAAAGACTGGTACGGAATGTGCACGTAATTGCGCAGGCGGATCACCGAAGGCCTCGTCATTGACATGCGCTCGGCGTGAACCTCGATCTCGTGCTCGTCGATCACCTCGGCCTTTGACTTCAGGATCAGGACGATCGCGCGGCGAACCGTGCAGACGTTGATCGGCTCAAATGAGGCGTTCAGAACGAGCACTCGGCCGCTCAGCGGAGAGCCGCCGCGCTGCACATGCAGCGAAGGACCTGGTCCTGCGAGAGAGGAAAATCTGGCTCCTGCGGCCGTTTGTGGCGCAAGCGTTCCTACCGCCGGAGACTCGTCGATCTCCGACGGGATGAGCCCGGGTACATCGCCGGACTCTGAGCAGTCACTGCTCGAGCGTGGCGCCGCCTTGCTGGCCATCAGAACTAACGCATTGTAATGCGTGCTTCGGGCGGTTCTTACCGCGCAGTGAAGAGCGGCGGCTCAGCTCTCGAAAGCGTTGTACGAACCGAGCACCCTGAGCGCGCGCACCTTTGCGCGCACGGCCTCGACAGACTCCGCGATCGCCGGGGCCTCGATCGATCCGTCGAGGTCCACGAAAAAGAGGTAGTGCCCGAGCTCGGTGCGCTCGGGTCGCGACTCGATCTTGCTCATGTTCACGCCGCGGGTGGCGAACTCCGACAGAATGCTGACCAGCCCGCCCGGCGAAGTGTCGTTGAAGCCGGAGAAGACGACCGAAGTGCGCGTCGCGGCGGCCATCGAGTTGCCGGCCCACGGCGAGGTGAGCGGCGCGCAGGCGAGCCAGACGAAACGTGTCTTGTTTTCGGCGACGTCCTCGATCGAGGACTCGATGACTGTCCCGCCATACATCTCGGCGGCGATCGCCGATCCGATGGCGGCGTTGCCACCGCCGCGTTCGACGGCGCCGCGAACTGCCTCGGCGGTTGAGACCTGTGCGAGCTTGGCGGCGTTGGGGAGTCGCTCGGCGATGAAACCGGCGCATTGCGCGAGCGCCTGAGGGTGGGACGCGACCACGCCAATCTCTGCGAGCGGCACATTGCGGGCGGCGACCAGGCAGTGGTGAACTGCCCAGACGACTTCGGCGACGATCTGTACGCCGGGCGCGTCGTGCACGAGAGCGTCGAGCGTTTCGGTGACCGCGCCTTCAACCGAATTCTCGATCGGTACGAATCCGGCTGCGACATCCCCGGACTCCACCGCTAGTACGACATCGCGGTTCGTGTCCAGCGCGACGAGGTCAACAGTGTTAGCGCCATCACCGAGCGCGGCGCGCAGAGCTTCTTCGCCGTAAGTTCCTGGAGGTCCGAGGTAGCCGATGCGCCGGGGCGCCAAGCGGTCAGCGTTCAACGTTTGCCCGTCGCACGGCCTGGACGCGTGGGTCTTCGCCCGCCGGCTCGGGCGGATTGGTCGGGGCGTTGGATACAACGCGCGGCGGAGCTGGAGGCGCGGGCGGCGCCGGTGGCTGACCCGGCGCTGCGAACGCCAGCTCAAGAACGTGGCGCTCCTCGGGAGAGAGCTCGATGTCGGAGACCCCCTCGGTGAGATTCTTCACGTAGAGGTGGGAGAAGTTGCGGCTGACGATCGCCGTCAGCACCACGCCCGTCTTGTGCTCATTGAGCAACGCGACGCTGCTCGATTGCTTGCCCGACTTGGCGCCGAAGGCGTCGTAGCGAATCATCGCGGTGTGGGTGATCGCGCCGGAGAGGCCGACCTCGAGGCGCGACATGCGTTGGTCGAGCTGAACCGAGGCGTCGTCCACCCAGTCGCGCAGCGATACGAACTCGCGCTGCAGCGCCTCGGCGTGGGCGATCACGTCGCGTTCGCTGCCAGCGAGGATGATCTTCTGAGCGCGGCGCACGCGCCGGAGAGCGAAGGCATTCCAAGCGAGCAGGATGAGGCAGACAACCGCTACTGCGGCTCCCGCCAAGGCCAGCCATTCATAGATCCCATCAGGAGCACTCATCGACTTTCAGCCTACTGGCCGCTGGCGCGGAGCGATCAGTTAGAAAGAGACTTCGAACGTCTGGCTGTTGTTGTCGAGGTTTTCCTCGCCGGCAACCTTCCGGACACTGACCTTCATCGTCGCGTTCGAGCCGGCAGCGGGGATCTTCGTCAGTGGCAACGTCACTGTCGTGGCATCGCCGGCGCTGATTGCCGGGATCGGCTTGTTCTGCCTGATCGCGGAGCCGGAACCAGTGATCGAGTATGAGACGACGACATCGACCTCATCGTTCTCGCCCTGGTTCTGAACGTTGACCCTGATCTCTTTCGCGCCGTTCAGGTTGTTCGTGCCGCCCTCGGCGAGCGCCGTGCCCGAAGGCTGCACGGTGACGCCGGTGATGCCGGTGCCGTGCGTTCCGGGCGTGGCAGCCGCGGTGGCGCTACTGCTGCCGCCGCTCACGCGACTGAACACGTCGAGCACTTGCGCAGGATCGAGCCATTCGAGACTGGGCAAAAACTGGCTCGCCGGAAGCGAGACGCCGTCGACGCCCTTGTCCTTGACTGCCTGGTTCATGTAGGCGTAGGCGCGCTGCGAATAGATCACGTCGCTGGCAAGGAACTGCTGCATGTTGGCGGCGATCTTCTCGGTTGCCGTTTTGGCGTCCTGATCGCCCAGCGCCTGGCCAATCTGTTTGGAAACTTCGTTCAGTCCATCGCGGCGGAACTCGAGCGACTCGAGCAGGTATTGCTTGGCGGCCGTGAGGTCCTCGCCCGAGGCCGAGAGGTCCGCGGCCTGGCGCACGAGCTCTGACGCCTGCGAGCGCTGGACGTTCACCGAGGTTTCGATGTCCGTGGCGCTTGCGTCGCCAGGGTCCTTCAGCGTCGCGAAGAAATCGCGCGAGACCTGGTTGGACTGGGTGACGATCGAATTCGTCTGCTTGACGAAGTCCTTGATTGCGTTCTCCTGGCGGGCGGTTTGGCAGCCCTTACCGAGAACAAGGACCAAGACCAAAAACAGCACGATCAGACCGCCGGCGATAGCGCGGCGTTGCATCACTGCCTGGTGCTCAGCGTCGCCGCCGCGAGGATTTTCTCCGCGGATCGGTCGCTCCTGTTGGTCGCCTGGATAAGAAGGCATAAAGGTTCCTCTCGGAAGGCGAGGATCGTAACTAAGTATTCCCTGCTTATCGGGCGGATTCCTTGACTGTTTTCTGACTTGCAGGCTTGGCGGCACCGCCCCCGAAAAACCTAGCCATGGGATTCCGTACCCATAGTTTGCGTGAACGCACGACTCGCGCGCTGCGCCCGAGCGCGCGCGGCACCCGGCTGCGCGACCGCTTTGAGCTGCTCGTACCGCTTGGGAGCGGGGGTTTTGGGACGGTCTACGAGGGCTTCGACATGCTGCTCGAGCGCCCAGTGGCGATCAAAGAACTTAAGATCGATCAGGAATTGACTGCCTCCGGCGACGCCCTCCGCGAGGCGCGCGCGACCGCCAGGCTCAATCATCCGGCAATCGTCTCGCTCTACGAGATCCATGCTGAGGGTGACTGCATCTACATGATCAACGAACTCGTGCATGGTCACACGCTCGGCGCGATGATCGACGAGGGCCTGATGTCTGACAACGACGCGGGGCGGATTGGCTACGCGCTCTGCGAGGCGCTTGGTCACGCCCACGCTCAGGGCGTGATCCACCGAGACGTCAAGCCCGCGAACGTGATGGTCACAAGTGCGTGGCTCGAGGGTTCGGGCGGCTGGCGCGTACAGCCGGCAAAACTCATGGACTTTGGCATTGCAAGCATCGTCGACCCCGGCGAACACGGCGGTCGCGCTCACGCCGGGCCTCACGCCGGCTCGCGCGGGTATGTGGCGCCCGAGCAGGAGGCTGGCGAGCCCGCGTCGCCTGCGAGTGACGTCTACTCACTCGCACTTGTTTTGTTCGAATGCTTCACCGGCGCTGGGCCGGGCAAGGGCCGGCGTTCGCGACTTGCTCGCGCCAGGCGCGATCTTCCGTATGAGCTGACGGGGACGATTGACCGCTGCCTTGAGCCTGACCCAGAGTTCAGGCCCGACGTGGTCGAGCTTGGCCAGGCGATCTACGACGCGCTCCCCGAGCTCTCACACAACCTCGCGGCGCCGACCATCACCTCTCGCCTGCGCGGACTCCTGGGTCGCACGTCGCGCGAGCGCTCCGACAGATACACGCACGGCCGCCCGGCGCAGCGCGTTGCTGCGCGCGATCAACGAGAATGGCGCGAGCCCGGCTCCGGGCGAATCTGGCGCTTTGGCATCGCGCTGCTCGCGGCGGCGATGTGTGTGGTGACGATGCTGGCCGCCAGCGTGACGATCTCGTTCATTCAGCCGTTGATTGCGGCGGCGCTTGTCTTCATCTTCCCGCGTGCCGGCTGGGCGCTCGCTGCGACTGCAGGCGCCGTGGTGCTGGCGATCGACGGGCAGGTCGGCTCGGCGATGTTCCTCGTGCTGCCTGCAGTTGTCGCGGCGCTTGCCGCGATGGTGCCGTTGCCGCGCCTGCTCGACGGCGCGCTCGCGGGCGCTGGAGCGTTTGCCTGGGTCGTCGCCGTTCAGGCGATGTCCGGGACGTCGCTCGCATTGAGCCTGCCCGAGGCGACCACTCGACCAGAAGATCTGCGCCAGTACGCGGACATCGCCGCTCAAGCGATCGTCACGTTCTGGCATCCCGCCTACACAGCGTCGCTCGGGCTCTGGGCTTTGACCGGTGCGGCTGGCGTGCTGCTGGTCGATCGCCGCGCAGCGGTGCCCGCCTGGGCTGTGCTCGGACTCGCCTTCGTGGTCGCGCAGGTTGTGATCGGCCAGGCGATGGGCATGCCGGTTCCAGCACTCTCGATCGTCGTCGCACTCCTGGCGCTCGGGGCTCTGATCTGCGCGGCCGCGGCCACCCGCCGTGCGGGTAGGGTTTTTGCACCTACAGCGGGCACCGGTAGGCATGTGAGAGCGTGAATTTCCTTAAGAATTTTGAATCAAAACTCGAGCGGTTGATCGAGGGCGGCTTCAAGTCAGCCTTCAAGTCCGAGGTGCAGCCGATCGAACTCGCGCGCAAGCTGTCGCGCGAGATGGACGCGCATCGCGCGGCTTCGGTCTCGCGCACCTATGCGCCCAACGAGTACACCGTTTGGCTCTCGCCGAAGGATCGCGAGCAGTTCTCCCACTATGAGGACGGCCTCCAGCGCGAGCTGTCGCTCTATCTGCTCGAGCACGCCAGGAAACGCGGCTACTCACTGATCAGCCGCCCCACCGTTGACTTCGACACCGATGATCGCCTCGAGCTCGGCCTGTTCGGGATCCAGGCGCGACTTGCCGACGCTCCCGAGGAAGACATTCAGGCCATCGAACCGCAACCGGCGTCCGGTCATACGCAGGTCTACAACGTGCGTGACCTGCAGGCACCACCGATCGATCTCGATCGGCCGCAGAACCCGGTCGCCGCGCGCGCCGTGGTCGAATCCGGGGACCGTCGATTCGCGCTCACGCCTCCATCGACCGTGATCGGTCGTGGCCGTGACGCCGACGTGCGCCTCGACGATCCGAACATTTCGCGCACGCACGTGCAGTTCCGCGTCGAGGGCGGCGACTGGGTTGTGGCCGACATGGGCTCGACCAATGGCTCGCGTTTGAATGGCGGATCGCTCAATGCTCCGACGCCGTTGCGTTCGGGCGACGTGGTCGAACTCGGCAACACCGTCCTGAAGTTTGTGCTGGAGTAGCTATGGGCGATCCGATCGCAGTCGCGCTGAAGTTCACGTTCTTGCTTCTTCTCTTCTTGTTCATCGTCTGGGTCGTGCGCAGCTCGTCGCGTGATCTCGTGGGCAGTGATCGCGCCGACTTTGATCCGCTGCTCGATCATGGCGAGGGAAAGGCCCCGATCGACCTCAGACGCGGCGTCAAGCCCCGGCTGGTCGTGGTCGCGGCGCAGAAGTACGACACCGGCAGCTCCTTTGATCTGCTCGGCGGACTGCTGCTCGGTCGCGACAAACCGGCCGAGGTGATCGTCGACGATGTCTTCGCCTCTGCCCGCCATGCGCGAATTACGCCGCGCGGCCCGTATAACTTCCTCGAAGACCTCGGCTCGACGAACGGGACATACCTCAACGGCACCCGTGCCGAGGGCCCACAGCGACTCTCACCGGGCGACAAGATCACCATTGGCGACACCGAGTTCAGATATGAGGAATAGGGACAGCTGATGCTGCGCGTTGCTGAATTTGCGGCCGCCAGCGACGTCGGTCGCGTGCGCAAGGCCAACGAGGATTCGTACTACGTGCGCTCGCCCCTGTTCGTCGTCGCCGATGGAATGGGCGGCGCGAACGCCGGCGAGGTGGCATCGAAGATCGCTGTCGATTCGTTCAAGGATCCGCTCGACGATGCAGTCGCACCCGAGCCGCGCATGGCCGGAATCGTGCGCACCGCGAATCGTCTGATTCACAAGAAGTCCAACTCGAGCGACGAGTTCAAGGGCATGGGCACGACGGTCACGGCGCTGCTGCTGGGCGACGACGAACTGACGATCGCCCACGTCGGCGACAGCCGCGCATACCGACTGCGTGATGGCGACCTCGAGCGCCTCACTCGCGACCACTCGTTGGTCGGCGAGATGGTCCGCCGCGGCGCGATCACCGAGGCCGAGGCAGAGGTTCACCCGCAGCGTTCGATCTTGACGCGCGCGCTCGGGCCCGAGGACGATGTCGAGATCGACACGCTCAGCCACGGCGTCAAGGGCGGCGACATTTACCTGATCTGCAGCGACGGCCTGACCGGAATGGTCGATGAGGCGACGATCGCAACGGAGATGGGTTCGGGCAGGCCGATGCAGGAGATCGCAGAGTCTTTGATCCGCAAGGCCAACGAAAACGGCGGCGTGGACAACATCACGGTCATTGCCTTCACGGTCGATGGCGAGAGTACGAAGTCGCCGCAAGCGCCGAGCGCCGAAGATGCGCCCCGTGGCGACGAGACGATCATCGCTCCGGCCGTCGTTGTCCCTGCCGCCGCAGCTCAGACGCCCACGGCCGAGCCGGCCAGGCCGGCCGACACGCCGCCCGCACGCCCGCAGACGGTCGCTGGCGCCAACGGAAGCGGTCAGGCACCGCCTACAACAGCGCCGTCCGCGGCATACGCCCAACGCCGCGCCGAGTCGAAGAAGTCGCGCCGCTGGGTCGGCGCGGTGATCGTCTCGATCGTGCTGCTGATTGGTATTTCGGGCGCTGTGGTCGGTTCACTCAACGTCTATTTCATCGGCGGAAATGAGAAAGGCCTGGTGACGGTTTACCGTGGCCTGCCCTACGAGCTGCCGTTGAGCATCGATCTCTACACCCGCGATTTCGTCACGAACGTGCCGGTCAGCGAGCTGCCCGCGGCCACGCGCGCGAGGATCCTCGATCACAAGCTGCGCACTCGCACCGACGCGCTAGACCTCGCGCGCCAGATCGAAAAGGGCGAAATCAAGCCGGCCTCAGTCGACGGCGTCGGCGCGACCGCGCCGTAACGGGGCACGGCATGCTCTCCGCGCGAAACCGCGAACTGCTGGGACTGGTCCCGGTCGCGCTGGCGACGGCTGCCGGCTTTGCCGGCGTGCTGATCGCACGCGAGGCGCAGGTCAATGACCTGACCGTGACCTACGGCGCGATGTTCCTCGTGCTGTGCCTGGTCGGCCACCTGTTCATTCGCTGGCGCCTGCCCGACGCCGACCCGTACATTTACCCGCTGACCGCAGCACTCGCCGGCATCGGCATCGTCACGCTGTATCGGATCGATCCAGAACTCGCCCGCGAGCAGGCGCAGTGGTTCGTGATCGCGTTGATCGGCTTCATGGCCACCGTCGTGCTGGTGCGCGACATCTCGATCCTTGAGCGCTATCGCTACACGATCGCCATCGCCGCGTTTATTCTTCTGATCCTCCCTCGACTGACCGGCGGGGTGGTCAACGGCGCGTATCTGCAGATCAACGTCGGTCCGCTCTCCTTCCAGCCGACGGAAATCGCAAAGCTTGCGATCGTGATCTTCGTCGCTGCGTATCTCGCCGAGACGCGCGAGATACTCGTCACCCAAGAGCGGCGATTCCTCGGGATCAGTTTTCCGCCGCTGGGATTCTTCGGACCGATGATCGCGATCTGGGCGATGGCGATGATCATGCTCGTGTTCATTCGCGACCTCGGAAGCGCAGTGATGTTCTTCGGCGCATTCCTGGCGCTGCTCTACGTGGCGACGGGGCGCGTGAGCTATGTCGTGCTCGGGCTGGCAATGTTCGTATTCGGTTTCGAGTTCTTCTCGCAGACCGTGGGACACATCCAGGCTCGTGCAGACATCTGGCAGAACCCACTCGATCCGGCTCTCTTCCGCGCCCAGGGCGGCTCCTACCAAATCGCTCAAGGGCTTTTCACGATGGCTGACGGGGGCGTGCTCGGGAGTGGCTTCGGGCAATCACTGATCAGCGTTGGAGGCGTCCCGATCCTGCCTGCGGTCCGGACCGACTCGATCTACGCGCTGTTCACCGGCGAGACTGGGCTGATCGGCGCCGTGGGTATGTTGCTGCTTTACCTCGTGCTCATCGAGCGCGGGCTGAAGACAGCGATGATCGCCCGCGATGCCTTCGGCAAGCTCCTGGCCACCGGGCTCACGTTTGTCTTTGCACTGCAGGTCTTCGTAATCGTCGGCGGGGTCACGACGGTGATTCCGCTGACCGGCGTGACGCTGCCGTTCGTCTCCTACGGCGGTAGCTCGATCGTCGCCAACTTCATTCTCGTCGCGCTGCTGATGGTTATCTCGAACGACGCGAGGCGTGACGACGCAACTACCGGCGGGCTGCTCTGATGGGCTCCGAGAAGATGAACAAGCCGATCCGGCGCGTGTTCTTCGTGGTCGTGTTTCTGTTCGCGCTGATGGTCTTCTACACGGCTCGGTGGACTGTGTTCGAGGCCCGCTCGCTGAACCAGAACGCACTGAACAAGATTCCGGCGCAGAAAAATGCCAAGAAGCCGCGCGGCGCGATCCTCGCCAGGAGCGGCCGCGTTGTTGCCCGCAGCGTCAAGCAGCCCGACGGCGAATACGTGCGGCGATATCCGCAGGGCGAACTCTTCGCGCATCCGGTCGGCTACTCGTTCGCCTTCTATGGTCAGAGCAGTCTTGAGAAGTACTACGACGAGCGGCTAAGCGGTCAGACCCAAAGCGTCAGCTCTATCCTCGATCAGGTACTCGGACGCGGCGGCGACGAGCAGAACATGCTCACAAATCTCGATCGCGGAGCCCAGCAACTGGCGCAGGCTCAGATGGCCGGGCGCAAGGGCGCTGTCGTTGTGATGGAGCCGGGCACCGGCCGCATTCCGGTCTATGTGAGCGTCCCCGGTTTTCCGCCCGGAGCGATGGGGACGGAAGCCGGCGTCAGACGTCTCAACTCAGATGAGAAGAACTCTCCGCTGGTAGACCGCGTCTCCTCCGCAACCTACCCCCCGGGCTCAACCTTCAAGGTCGTGACGGCCACTGCCGCGCTCGACAGCGGGGTGATGACGACGAAGAGCACCGTCGACGGGAACTCACCGCAGACCTTCGCCAGCAAGCCGCTGCAAAATGACTTCAACCAGCAGTTTGGGCCGATCACGCTTGAGACTGCGCTGGTCAAGTCGGTAAACACGGCCTTCGGAAATATCGCCGTGGACCTTGGTCCGGCGAAGATGCTCGAGTACATGAAACGCTACGGCTTCTACTCGCCACCCCCGGTCGATCTGCCGCTTGTCCAGTTGCGTTCAAGTGGTCTTCGCCAGGGCGCAGATCTCTTGCCGGCCGACGCCAACTTCGACCTCGCGCGTACGGGGATCGGACAGGAGCGACTTGGTGTGACGCCGATTCAGATGGCCACCGTCGCGGCGACGGTCGCCAACGACGGCGTGCGCATGGAGCCGCGCCTTGCCCGAGCATTTCGCGACGAGTATGGCCGCACGACCTTTTCAGTCTCGCCGAAGCGCGCCGAGCGCGTGATGAAGCCCGGGACCGCCGCCGACCTGAACAAGATGATGCGCAAGGTCGTTGAGGAAGGCACCGGAAGATCGGCCAACATCGGCGACCTGCGAATGGCGGGCAAAACGGGGACGGCAGAAGTGCGTGGAGGAAATCAGGCATGGTTCATCGGCTTTGCCCCGTACGACAATCCGAAGTACGCCGTCGCCGTCACAATCGAGAAGACGCAGGAATTCGGTGGCGTGGTCGCAGCTCCAATAGCCGCTGACGTGGTGCAGTATTTACTTCGTAATCGATGATGGAAGGTTGTCCCCGGCAGGGAGCTGAGTCTCTCCGGCCAATAAGGATCTGAAGATGAGTGTGCTTGCAAACGGAACTTTGATCGACAACCGCTACACGGTGCGCGGCCGCATCGGCTCAGGCGGGATGGCGGATGTCTATTTGTGTGACGACCAGCACCTCGGCCGCCCCGTCGCGCTGAAGGTCATGCACGAGCGGTTCGCAGCTGATCAGTCCTTCGTCATGCGCTTCGAACGCGAGGCCCAGGCAGCAGCCGGCCTGCAGCACAAGAACGTCGTCAACGTCTTCGACCGCGGCAAGGTCGGCGAGACCTACTACATCGCCATGGAGTACCTGCCCGGCCGCACGCTTAAGGACGTGGTCATGGCGATGGGCGCGCTCGACCCCAAGCTTGCGATTCACATCTGCCTGCAGATCCTTGCGGCCGAGCGCTTCGCGCACGCCAAGGGGATTGTGCACCGCGACATCAAGCCGCAGAACGTGATGATCGACGACGAGTGGAATGTCAAGGTCACGGACTTCGGGATCGCACACAACCCAGTCGACGGCGACCTGACGCAGACCGGTCAGATGGTTGGCACCGCCCAATACATCTCGCCCGAGCAGGCGCAGGGCAAGCCCGTCGCCAATACCTCCGATCTCTACTCGACCGGCGTCGTGTTGTTCGAGATGCTGACCGGCAAAGTGCCGTTCGACGGCGACGCGTCTGTTGCGATCGCACTGCAGCACATCAACCAGCCGCCCCCGCGTCCGACGGCCGTCAACCCAGCTGTTCCGCCCGTGCTCGACGCAGTCGTGCTGAAGGCGATGGCCAAGTCTCCCGTCGAGCGCTTCGCGAACGCCGATGAGTTTTCCCAGGCGCTCGAACGTGCACGCGACAATCTCGGCGCGCCGGCGGGCAAGACCGAGATGCGCGCCGCCGTCGCAGCCACGCCGGTGGCGGCCGTGGACAACAGGCGTCGCAACTGGCTGATCGCGGCCGGTATCGCGCTGGCAATTCTGCTCGCGGCGCTCGCATACTTCTTTCTCGTAGGAAACAAAGAGGCCGTGCCGAATGTCGTCGGTCGCGCGGCCGGTGACGCGCAGTCCCGCATCGCCGAGGCTGGCTTCAAGAGCCAGGTCTTCTCACAGACCAACAAGGCGCCGGTCGGCGAAGTGATCAGCCAGAGCCCGGCAGGCGGCGAGAAGGCCAAGAAGGGCTCGACGATCATCCTCAACGTCAGCTCCGGGCCGGGTGAGGTCGAAATGCCTGATGTCGGGGGGCTCAGTGAAAGCGCCGCGACCAAACAATTGGAAGCGCTCGGCCTGACGGTCAAGGTGACCAGGGAATTCGATCCGGATATAGCCAGAGGCAAGGCCACGCGCACGGTGCCCGGAGTCGGCGAAAAGGCGCAGAAGGGCAGCGAGGTCGAGCTGTATGTGAGCAAGGGCCCCGAGCAGATCGTCGTGCCAGATGTCGTCGGCCAGGACGTCGATGCCGCAACCAAGGAACTCGAGGATGCCGGATTTGAAGTCTCGACGACCGAAGTCTCAAGCTCCAAGCCCGAGAACGAAGTCACAAAACAGTCGCCGGCGTCGGGCAGTAAGGCCGACGATGGCTCAAAGATCAAGCTCACGGTTGCCTCCGGTCAGAACACCGTTCCGGACGTGACCGGACTCAAGGAGTCCGACGCGACCGCCCAACTGCAAGAGGCCGGCTTCAAGGTCGACTCCACGTCTACAGACACGAACGACGACACCGAGGATGGCAACGTGATCTCGCAGGATCCGACCGAGGGCTCGGCCGACGTCGGCTCGACCGTGACGATCGAAGTTGGCAAGTTCGTGGACGACGGCACGACTCCGTAAGAGCCGTTTCAGCCAACTGACGTGCGCGAGGGATTAATGTCCGCGCATGCCCGAAGGTGAATTCAAGCGCGTGGTGCTGCTGGCCGGCGGCCGCTCAAGTGAGCGTGAAGTGTCCCTGGTCTCGGGCGAGGCAGTCGCCAAGGGCCTCCACGGTCAGGGCCACGACGTCGTGCGAGTCGAGATCGGCCGCGACGGTCGATGGTTCCAGGTCGTGCGTTTTGGACCGGAAGAAATGCCGACCGGCGAGCCGATTGCGATCACACCGGGCGAGGGCCTGCTCGGAGCAGACGTGGTCTTCCCGGTTCTGCACGGACCGTTCGGCGAGGACGGCGTGATCCAGGGGACGCTCGACTCGCTCGAGGTCGCCTACGTTGGATCGGGCGTCGCGGCATCCGCGATCTGTATCGACAAGCTGCTCTTCAAGGAAGTCGCCGCCCAGGCGGGGATCCCGCAGGTTCGTTACGCCGCGATCCTGGCTTCTGATTGGAACGCCGACGAGCGCAAGCACGCGGCGCTACTCGAAGAGGCCGCGGCGCTCGGGTTTCCAAGCTTTGTCAAGCCGGCACGCCTTGGTTCGAGCGTCGGGATCTCTCGCGTGACGGATATTTCAGAGCTGTCGTCGGCGATCGACGGCGCGCTCAAGTTTGACCCGCGCGTAATCGTGGAGGCTGGCTCGGCCGGCGACGAGATCGAGTGTTCGGTGCTCGGCAACGAAGTGCTTGAGGTTTCACAACCCGGCAAGCTCGAGTTTGATTCCGACTGGTACGACTTCGAGGCCAAATACGAGGCTGGCGGCATGCGGCTCGTCGCGCCGGCACCGATCAATGAATCGCTCGAAATCGAGATCGCCTCAATGGCCGCGCGCGTCTTCAAGCTCGTCGGTTGCGCCGGGATGGCGCGCGTGGACTTCTTTGTGGAGGACCCCGAGGGCGACGCACCACGCGTGCTGGTCAACGAGATCAACACAATCCCCGGCTTCACCAGCACGAGCGTCTACGCGAAACTTTTCGAAGTCTCGGGCCTGCCTTACGGCGAGCTGCTCGACAAGCTGCTCGAGTTCGCGATTGCTCGCCACCGAGAGCAGCGCAAGTTCAGCTTCTAGAGCTCGGATTTTTCTTCGGGCGCTGAGTCCTCAAGCGCTACCGGCGCGAGAGGCTGGTACCGCCAGAGTCGTATTACTGCGACCACGGCGGCGATCGTCATGACCACTGCGTTGGCGACGCACCACTGACAGATCGCCTTGATCGTGAAGAGCTCGAGGTAGGTCAGGTAGAGCGAGAAGCCGAAGCCGAAGAGCGTCAGCAGCGCCGTGGTGGCGCGCCCTATGTCACCGGGAATCAGCAGGCTGGCGAGGATTCCAATCCAACCGACCAGGCCGAGCAGCGGAACGGGTATACCGACGAACTTCGACCATTCGGAGTGCTGGACGCGCTCACAACCGCCCGTTGAACAAACCGGCTCAAGGTCCGCGTAGTGCACGTAGGTCAAGTACGTCGCGATACCCAGGCCGGTGAAGCCCAATACTGCGATCACTATGCCCAGCCGACGGTCGGTCATCATTCGCTACTGCAGCGCATCGACCGCGTCGATGATCGCCTGCGGATCGGAGAGGTCAGTGAGTTCGACCTTCTCTGCAGTGTCCTCGGAGGAACCAACGAACACTGTGGGCGTACCCCGGACGCCGTTCTTCGCCGCGACCTCCGCGGCTTCGGCGTTCTGATTGGTGACCTTCGGGTTGTTGCGGTTGGCCCAAGCCTCGTTTGCGTCGAGACCACCGACCTGGTTCGCGAGACCCTTCACGAATGACTCGGTCGCGTAGTCCTCGGACTCGGGTCCCTGATTCTGGTAGAAGAGGTCGAGGAATTGAAACATCTTGTTCTGCAGGCCCGTCGCTGCGGCGTAGTTGGCCGCGTTGGACGAATCCCTGCCGCTCGGGCTCGCCCCGTCCAAGATCGTGAGCGCCCGGAACATCATCTTTGCCTTGCCGGTCTTGATCAGTTCATTCACGATTGTGGGCATCAACTGCTCGTCGAACTCTTTGCAGAAGGGGCAACGCAAGTCGGCGTACTCGACGATGGTGGCCTTTGCTGCAGGATCACCGAGGGTGATGCCGGTCTGCGGGATGCCGGCGAAGCGAGCGTTCACCTCTTGGGCTGCCCCGGGGTCTGCTTCCTCGCCACCGCCCTGACCGACGATCACAGCGACCACGACCGCGATCAACGCGAGTCCGAGAACTCCGCCGATGATTGAAATGCGACGTACGCGCGCGGCCTTCGCCGCGTGCTCGTGCTCCTCGCGTGAATTCACGTTTGAACCTCTCCCTGGAATGTCGTTCGTTTCCTAATGACCATGTGGAAGCTAACCGGCATCGACCCGCAGTCATAGGTTCATATAAGCCGCATAACGCGCGCTTCACGTGCGCGCAATTCAGCGGCGGAGGACAAACTCAGAGATATGGGCCTGGCTGGCGCCGCCGCTGGCGGGCGGAAGCGCTGTGATCCACGCCAAGTAGTACCGCAGGTCCGGTTTGCTCTGAAGAGAAATGCGCTTGCCGTTCACGTCGCCGCTGGCGTCTCCGAGTTTGGTCCAGCCCGACAGCTCCGTCGGCAGGGACTTGGCGCCGTAGATTTCGACCGTCAGTGAAGCATCCGGGGTTCGCACCGTGGCAGTCGCAGCAGTGGCGGCCTTGTAGGTCCTCGCCCACAGGCCGGTTCCCGGTTTGCTGAACACCCCGCCCGTATATTGCTCGGTCGACCAGTCGGTCTGGGGATTGCCGTCGATCGCGTTGCGCGTTTCGTCGTCGTGCTCCTTGTCATCGCCGCCGGTGGCGATGGGATCAAAGCTTCCGGTTGACTTGAACGGAATCACCGTTCCAGACGGCGACTTGGCAGATGGCTCGATGCCGGCCGAGCCGCGCTCAAGCTGACTGATCAAGAGCAGGACGATCCCGACGGCCGCGAGCAGCGCGACGAGCCATGCGACCTTGGTGCGGGTGGGGTGTGACACGCCGCTCGGCGCGAGGCGACGCGAACGCTTGGGGAGGGCGTCAAAGACAATCGTTGCCTCCCCGGTGACACCGCCGGCCCGCGCCGACTCCATCGCCAGCACGTCTTCGAGGTCTGAGACGGCGGAGGCCGCGGTCAGGTAACGAGCGACGGGCTCTTTCTCGGTCATCCTCTCGACCACCGCGGCGAGCGCGTTGGAGACTTCCGGGCGCTTGACCTGGATGTCAGGGAGCTGATCCTTGACGTGCTTCATCGCCACGGAGACGTGGTTTTCGCCCTTGAACGGCACGTCGCCGGTGAGCATTTCGTACAGCACGATCCCGAGCGAGTACACATCGCTCTGGCCAGTGACGTTCTCGCCCATCGCCTGTTCGGGAGAGACGTAGTCAGTCGTGCCGAGCACGCGGCCGGTCTTGGTCAAACCGTCGCTCGCCTCGAGCTCGCGGGCGATTCCGAAGTCCGCGACTTTGGCGTGGCCGTGGGTGTCGAGCAGTACGTTCTGCGGCTTGACGTCGCGGTGCACCAGCCCGGCCGCATGCGCTGCGACCAGCGCACTACCGATCTCGATCGAGTAAGCGACGGCCTCGGTGATCGGGAGCGGGTGCTCGCTTTTGATCCGTTGCTTGAGCGTCTCGCCGGGCACGTACTCGAAGACGATGTAGGGGCGGCTGTTCTCTTCGCCAGCGTCGATCACGGTGACGATGTGAGCGTGACTGAGCTTGGCGGCGGCGCGCGCCTCACGGCGAAAGCGCTCGAGCTGGTCGGCCTCTCTGACGACCTCGCGTCGCATGACTTTCACAGCGACCGGGCGCTCAAGGGTCTGGTCGAAGGCCTTGTAGACCGTCGCCATTCCGCCGGCGCCGACGACTTCTTCGATCCGGTAGCGGCCGCCGACGATCTCGCCGATCAAGTCCGGGCCATCGTGGGTTGGAGAAATCGCCATCTGATTGAAGAAGTTACGCCGAACGCACGCGGATCGCTTTGGTTGGCGGTTGTGCGGGAATCAGTTTGCGCGCAGGCCCGACTTGTCACCGACGAGCCCGAGCGGCGTGACGCCAACCTGACCAGCGCTGTCGGTCACGCGACCGATCACGTGGGCGCCGCTGTAGTGCGTGCGAAGCAGCGTGTCTGCTGCGTCGGCGTGCTCGTGCGGGACGACGACGCAGAAGCCGCAGCCCATGTTGAAGACTTCGGCCATCTCGGCGTCGGAAACGCTCGCTGCCTTCTGGATCATCTCGAATATCGGCTGGGGCTTCAGCGGACTCTCGAATACGTAGCCAACGTCGCTGTTCAGGCGCAGGAGGTTGAGCACGCCGCCGCTGGTCAGGTGCGCGAGGCCGCGGACCTCGACCGGCGACTTCAGCAACTCCATGATCGGTTTGACGTAAATCTCGGTCGGGATGAGCAGCTCTTCGCCGACTGACTTGCCGCCGAGTTCTTCGGGGGTGTCGGTGAGCGAGTAGCCGGCGTCATCGAGCAGCGCCTTGCGCGCGAGCGTGAGGCCGTTGCTGTGGATGCCCGAGCTGGGCAGTCCGATGATCACGTCTCCGGGCTCTATGCGATCGCCACTGATGATCTCATCGAGGGCGATTGTGCCGAAGGCTGCGCCGACGAGGTCAAACCCGTTCGGGCTCGGGTGACCCTTGATCAACTCGGGAAGCTGCGCGAGCTCGCCGCCGGGGATCTCAACACCTGCGAGTTCTGCACCGACCTTCAAGCCTGTTGCGATACCCGCGAGCATCTCCGGCTCTGCGTGCTCGACGGCGATGTAGTCCACCAGTGCGATCGGCGTGGCCCCGACGCAGATCAGGTCGTTGACGCACATTGCCATGCAGTCGATCCCGACAGTGTCGAACTTGCCCATCTGCTCGGCGATGATCACCTTGCTGCCGACGCCGTCGGTGCCGATCGCAATGCCGAGGTTTTCGCCGACCTTCAGGACATTGGCGTAATGCCCGTTTCGCAGCTGGGCGAGGCTGGGCTTGCCGGTGTCGATCGTCGAGAGAATGCTGACCAGGGCGCTGGTCGCGGAATCTGCGTTTGTCGTGCTGACGCCTGCGGCGGCGTATGCGTCCTCATGAGCGCTCACGGGGGTGAATCTAGTTCACGGGCGGCACGGAACCTTGCAATTTTTCCTGTCTCGCATCCAGATGTGCGAATAGGACGGCAGTGAAAACGGCGACGAGCTGTCTCCCCGAGCCAGCCTCTCCGGGGATCGTGCACGAGCACCCGTCACGCCGTAGCCGATTCGACCCGACAGCCCGCATAAGCCCGTCGTTATTTGCGGGGATTGCGCCGAGTGAACCACGTGACGCCTGCCGCGAGCGCCAGCCGATAGATCACGTACTTCATCAAGCCGCGACCGCGGTTCTTGGATGCGATCAAGCGCGCGCTGGCGAATGAGCTGAAGAACGCGCCGAGGATGCCCAGCGCCATCGGCGCGCGCATGCTGGCGGGAAGCCCGTTCTGCTTCAGTCGCACGCCCTTCAAAACAGTCGCCCCGGCGATCACCGGCAGCGCGACATGCATGGAAAGCTCGCTTGCGCTCAGCGGATCAAATCCACGCGCCCGCGCGGCGACGATCGTTGAGCCCGAACGCGAAACCCCGGGGACCAGTGCAAGCGCCTGAGCGAGGCCGAGCGCGAGCCCGTCGCGCCAATCGGCATCCGCGCGCGGCCGAGCCCCTGAACGACCATCAGCCCAGGCCATCGCCGCAGATCCCGCGATCAGCCCAACAACAACGATCTCCGGCCGGCTGAGCTTCCCTTCGATGATCTTCTCCAAGCCGAGCGCCGCCGCCGCGGCCGGCGCCATCGAGCTGAGAATCATCCCGATCCGCCGGCCGTCGATGTCGCGCACGGCCTCAAAGACTTCCTCGTGCAGAACGATCACAAGCGCCGCCGCCGTGCCGGCGTGCAGCGCAACTTCGAACGACTTGCGCAGCTCGGGGTCGAGCTCCACGTAGTCGCTGCCCAGCACCCACGGAGCGAGCACAAGGTGACCGGAGCTGGAAACCGGAAGCAGCTCTGTCGGGCCTTGGAGCAGCCCGTACGCGAGGGCCTCGCCGAGGCCTAACTTTGCGTCCTTATCGGTCACGCATGGGAGGTTACGGCCAGCAGGGTCTCGGCTAACCTGCGCCGCAGCCATGACACTCCCTTTTCTGACCACCTCGAGCAATCAGATCGGCGGGATCGCCGGCAAGCTGGTGGACCTGATGGAGAGCATCGGCGGCCCCGGTGTCGCGATCGCTGTCGCTTCCGAGAACCTCTTCCCGCCGATTCCCAGTGAGCTGATCCTTCCGCTCGCCGGATTTACGGCCAGCCAGGCCGACGCGAACATGACGGTCGTCGGCGCGATTATCTGGGCGACGATCGGCTCGCTCGTCGGCGCGACGGTCCTCTACTACCTCGGCTATGCGATCGGACGCGATCGGGTCCGCGCGATCGTTCTGAAGATGCCGCTGGTCAAGATCACCGACCTGGACCGCACCGAGGCCTGGTACCTCAAGCACCAGACCAAGTCAGTCTTCTTCGGGCGCATGATTCCGATCTTTCGCAGCCTGATCTCGATTCCGGCGGGCGTCGAGCGCATGAAGTTCTCGCTGTTTCTGCTCTACACGGCAGCCGGCAGCCTGATCTGGAACACCGCGCTGATCGTGGCCGGCTACCAGCTCGGCTCGCGCTGGGACGAGGTCCAGAAGTACGTCGGTGCGTTCCAGAAGCTTGTGGTGGTGGCTGTGATCGTGGTTCTGATCTGGATCGGTTGGTACCTCTACAAGAACCGCGAACGCAAGCCGACCGACGTCGCCGAGTGATCCCACTCTTTGACACCAGCACGCAGCTCGGGCCGCTGCGCCCGCAGATCGATGACGCGATCAAGCGCGTGCTTGACAGCGGTCGCTACATCCTTGGTCCAGAGGTCTCCGCCTTCGAAGATGAGTTCGCCGAGTACGTCGGCGCCGACCACGCGATCGGAGTCGGCAACGGGACCGACGCGCTCAGCATCGCTCTGCTAGCGGCAGGCGTTGAGGCCGGCGATGACGTTGTCGTTCCTTCCTTCACCTTCTACGCCAGCGCCGAGGCGGCACTGACGATTGGCGCGAACGTCATCTACTGCGACGTCGACCCGGACACGCTCAACCTCACGGCCGAGACCGTCGCCGCTGCGCTGACGCCGAACACCACGGCCGTCATTGCCGTCCATCTGTTCGGACTGCCCGCGCCTGTTGACCAGCTGCGGCCGCTCGCCGACGAGCACGACTTCAAGATCATCGAGGACGCGGCTCAGGCCGTCGGCGCGACGCTGGGCAGCGAGCGCGCAGGTTCGCTCGGCGACGTCGCGACGTTCAGCTTCTTCCCGTCGAAGAATCTCGGAGCCTTCGGCGACGCGGGAATCATCACGACCAACGATCCGCAGGTCAACGAGACCGCCCGGCTGCTGCGCCACCACGGCACGACCAACAAACAGCGGCACACGCTCGTCGGCTACAACTCGCGACTCGATGCGATCCAGGCCGCGCTGCTGCGAGTGCTGCTCCCGCACATCGATCTCTGGAATCGCGGCCGACAGAAGGCCGCTGCCGCTTACGCCGAGGCTGGCGTTGCCAGATTTGCGCGGCCGCAGCTCGTGCCGGCCGGGGCAGTGTCGGTCCACCACCTCTATGTCGTGCAACACGACGATCCAGATGATTTGGCCGAGGCGCTTGCTGAGCACGGGGTGGAGGCACGCGGCTACTACCGCACGCCGATCCACCGCCAGCCGGCGACCGAGCAAGCGATCGACCTGCCCGCGACCGATCTGGCCGCCGCACGCAACCTCGCGCTACCGATGAGCCCCTCGCTGCGCGAGGATCAGGTCCACGCAGTTGTTTCTGCGCTGGAAAAAGCGCACGGGTAGATGAAGGTCTGGGTTGACCTGACCAACTCGCCGCACGTGCTCGTGCTGCGACCGGTCATTGAAGCCCTGCGCGCCGACGGCCACAAGGTTGAGGTGACCGCGCGCGATTTTGCCCAGACGCTCGCGCTGCTCGATCGGTACGGAATGCCGCACGCGGCGATTGGCCATCACCGCGGTGGGCACGCAGCCAGCAAGGCCATTGGTTTGTTCTCGCGCTCGGCCGCGCTGCTTCGCTGGTCACGCGGAAAAGACTTCGATCTTGCGATCGGACATGGCTCGAACGACATCACGGTCGCAGCGAAGTTCCGCAGGATCCCGGCGGTGACGATGTTCGACTACGAATGGGCGAAGGTCCAGCACGCGATCAACTGCCGCTTCACGGCGCGGACGATCGTCCCGGACGTGATCCCCGAGGAGCGGCTCTATTCGTACGGCGCCAAGGGCAAGATCTTTGGCTATCCCGGTTTGAAGGAGGAGTACTACCTCTCGGACTTCGAGCCCGATGAGTCGGTGCTTGACGAGCTGGGGCTTGATCGGTCGAAGAAGCTCGTGCTGCTGCGCACGCCGCCGGATGTTTCGTTGTACCACCGGCTTGAGAACGATCTCTTTCCGCGGCTGATCGAGGTGTTGGCTGCGGATGAGTCGGTGCAGGTTGTCGCGCTTCCGCGTACGCCCGAGCAGCGCGAGGAGTTGGTCAAGGCCGCGCACTCGAACATTGTGATTCCTGAAGGGGCCGTGGACGGGCCTTCGTTGGTTGCGCTGGTCGATGCAGTCATCGGCGCGGGGGGCACGATGAACCGGGAGGCCGTCGCGCTCGGCACGCCGGTTTGGACCACGTTCGCCGGTCGCCTCGGCGCGGTTGATGAAGAGCTCCTCGCCGACGGCCGTTTGAATCGACTGGAAGATCTGGACGGACTCGAAATCGTCAAGCGCTCTGGTGCCGGCAGCGACCGCATCCGCCGCGACCCGAAGTTCCTGGCCGATCTCACCCTCGGCGCTGCTCGCTGAAGCAGCAAGCGCTGCACACTCGGGAAATCCCGCGCGACCCCCCGTAGACTCATCTCCATGCCCGGAGCCCGACTGACCCGCAGGATGCGGCGTTCAGTGATGTTGCATCGCACGCAGCAAATCCTCACTGACGCAGCACTCGTCTCGATTGCCTTCTTCGGCGCCTTCTGGTTGGTCTTCAACAGCTCGATCCCGGCGCGCGTTGGCGTGGACGGGGTCCCGCCGCGTTATGAGGATCTCTTCTGGACCGTTCTGCCCTTTGCAGTTGCCGGCAAGGTCGCCGTCTTCGCGCTCTTTGGCAGCTACTCGAAGTGGTGGCGTTACACCGACTCACACGACTTCCGTCGCCTGGTCCAGGCCGTCGTTCTGGGCAGCCTTCTGCTCGTGGGTGGCGTGTACCTGGTGCAGCCGGCCGGCATTGCGCTTCCGCGATCAGTTGCGGCCTTCGACTTCCTACTCACCCTTCTGCTGATCGGTGGCTCGCGCTTTCTCGTGCGCAGCGTCGTCGAGAAACCGATGCGCGGATACAAACTCCCGAGCGGCCGTGAGATCCTGATCGTCGGCGCCGGCGACGGCGGCCAGATGGTCGCGCGCGAAATGCTCAAGAACCCCGAGCTCGGCGAAACGCCGATCGGCTTCATCGACGACGACCCGCGCAAGTCCGGCGCGCGCATGGTTGGCCTAAAAGTTCTCGGCCGCACCAAACAACTTCCGCAGATTCTCGAAGAGGCTGAGCCCGACGAAGTGATCATCGCGATCCCTTCCGCGCCGGGCTCGCTCAGAGAGAATGTCGTATCGGCCTGCCGTGAGCGCAACATCCCGGTCCGCACCCTGCCGACCGTCTTTGAGCTCCTGCGCGGCGACGTCAACCTCGTCAAGCAGCTTCGTGAAGTCCAGGTCGAGGACATCCTCGGCCGCGACCCGATCATCATGCAACTCGACCGCATGGGCGCATATCTCGCGGGTGAAGTCGTGATGGTCACCGGCGCTGGCGGATCGATCGGCAGCGAGCTCTGCCGCCAGATCGCACGCGTTCGGCCAAGGAAGATCATCCTCGTTGACCACGCCGAGGACAACCTCTTCAACATTCGCCGCGAGCTGGAAGACGACCGGCACTTCGGCAGCGTCGAGGCGGTGCTCGGGGACTGCAAGGACGTCCCGCGCATGCAGCAGATCTTCGAGGAGTTCAAGCCGCAGATCGTCTTCCACGCCGCCGCCTACAAGCACGTGCAGCTGATGCAGGAGAACCCCGTCGAGGCGATCCGCAACAACGCGATCGCGACGCGCTCGGTGGCCGAACTCGCCGGACAGGCCGGTGTGCGCCGCTTTGTTCTGGTCAGCACTGACAAGGCCGTCAAGCCCAAGACCACGATGGGGGCATCCAAGGCGCTTGCCGAGTGGGCGATCGAGTCGGCGCAGTCGCGCCACGAAGGCACCACTTACTGCTCGGTGCGATTCGGCAACGTGCTCGGATCGTCTGGATCTGTCGTGCCGATCTTCCGCCGCCAGATCGCAAGCGGCGGCCCGGTCACGGTCACGCACCCCGAAATGACTCGCTACTTCATGACGATCCCAGAGGCCGTGCAGCTGATCATCCGCGCCGGCGACCTCGGCCACGGCGGTGAAGTCTTCGTGCTCGAGATGGGCGAGCCCGTGAAGATCATCGACCTCGCGCGCAACATGATCTCGCTCGCCGGGTTGGATCCAGACGTGGACATTCCGATCGTCGTCACCGCGCCATCTCCCGGCGAAAAGCTGCACGAAGACCTCTACAACCCCGACGAGACTCCGCGGGAAACGAAGGCCGAAAAGATCGTCCGCGCCGAGCGGATGACGATGGACCCGGCCCGGGTCGAGGAGATCTTTGATGAGGTAGAACGCCTTATGGTCATCGGTAAGCCGCAGGCCCTGGCAGATCTGGTCCAGGCCGCGGCCGGCCTGACCTCCGAATCCGCGTTACCTGAGTCCTAGACTCCAACCTTCGGCAGATGCGCGCCTGCGCGTATCGACCAAAATCGCACTGTGGGCGAACTCAAAGACATACTCCTGAATTTCGGCGCGATCGCCGGCTTTGCCGGTTTGATCGGGCTGGCCGTGCTCTCGATGCTCTACTTCAGCCAGGCGCGCGACGTGCGCAGGTTGCGCGAGTGGGCAGGCCGCGAGCCCGAGCGCGCCGGAGAGATTGAGCTTCGCGCGCAGCAGATTGCTTCGCAGGCAATTGCGCAGGCTTATGAGTCGATGGCATTGCGCCAGTCTGAGGCATCGGCTGCCGCCAGCCTTACTCAGGACGCCGGAGTGGAAATCTCTTCCGCGCCATTGGTTGCCGCAGATGCCGGTCAGACCGAGGTGGCCGAGACAGCGCTCGCGCAGAATGACCCGCAGGAGACGCAGGCGCATGATGTTGTGGCGCACGAGTTTGGCGATGAAGAGTCCTCCGATGAGCGACCCGCAGATGCCACCGAGGCCGAAGTGGCAACCGACGCCGGACGCCCGCACGAGCAGAGCGACGAGGTCGCCGAGCACGCGCCGTATGAAGTCGCCGCCGCGAGCGCCGGAGCCGACGACATGGTCATGCGTCCGGCCCCGTCCGAGGACAACGCCGCCGTACCCGGCGCGCCAGCTGACCCAGATCAAAACCGCTTGACCCCCTCCACGCCGGCAGCAGCCCGGGCCGCAGCACCGTTGCCCCCGCTTCCGCCGTTGGACACCTCAGAGTTCACGGCCATCCGCACGCCCAACACGCCCCCGATTCCGGACTACTACCTCTCGACTGGATCCACTGGCTCCGGTCACTTCGAAGCGGTTGATCCGCCGTCGGATCACCGCAGCCGCGTGCCCTTCGCCGTCGCCGGTGTGCTCGTCGCAGTCTTCGCCGTGATCCTGATTGGCACGCAGCTGATTGGCGGCGGAGATGGACCGAAGACGGCAGACAAGGGCACCCCCGCCTCGTCGCAAGAAACCAAGAACACGGCAACCAACCGTGACCCGCGCATCAATCGCGCCGCGGTCACCGTCGCTGTTCTGAACGGCACCGACACAGCGGGCATAGCCGCCACGGCCGCCACCGGCCTGAACAAGGCCGGCTTCACCGACACCACAACCGGCAACCTCAACGACGGCACCGTGCGCCCGACGAGCATCGTCTACTACGCGTCCGGCAGCAAACAGGAGGCGACTGAGGTGGCGAAGGAGTTGGCCGTCAAGGAAGTCGTGCCGGCGAATGATGACGTGCTGGCGGCTGGTGGGTCTGTGCCGGTGATTGTGGTGCTTGGCGCTAACTTCGGGCAGTAGCTCGGCGCGCGCGACCGAAAACTTTTCGTTTTCCGCGGTAACCCGTGTGGGTTTCGTGTATTGTGGCCGCATCAGACCGCCTATACGGGTGTCCTGAATGAACGTAAACTCGGCATAGTGAGCCTATCGGCCGACCATGAAGGCGAATTTATCGGGCGAGCCTCAATCCCCATCACCCGAACGATCCACTTTATGAAAACCTGTCTCGCTCGGAGGAACTTATGGGTTCGCTCGGCAATGGTCACGCCCGTCACGCCCGTCCCGCTTTCATAGCCGCGTGTGCGTTGGTCGCGGCACTCGGCGCCGGAATCCTGGCCTCGTGGGCCTCGGCGGCTACTACCCCCACAATCACGTTCATCTCACCGCCTTCAGCAGCGGTGCTCGGCACGACAACGGCAGAACTCGCGTTCGAGACTGCGAACGATCCAACGAGCGTTACCTGCAGGCTTGACTCAGGCGCCGCAGATGCTTGCACATCGCCGGTCACATACACGACACTCAGCAACGGGTCGCACAGCGTGACCGTTGTCGCGAGGAACACCGCAGGCACGGCGACGCTCGCCCGCAGCTTCAAGATCGACACCGTTCCTCCAACGATCTCGATCACGGCCCCGGGCGTGAACGCCACCGTGAAATCGCCCGCACGCTTGGCATTCACCACTACAGACGCGACTGCGATCGTGGCCCGCTCGTGCAAGGTCGACGATGGAGTGTCGATCCCGTGTGTTTCCGGCACCACCTTTACGTTGGTCGGCGGCGACCGCACGATTCAGGTCACGGCAACGGACTCAGGCGGCAACGTCGGAAGCTCGTCGGTGAGCTTCGATGTCGCTACGGCCCCAACGCTCGCGATTGCCTCGCCCGCCGCAAACGCAGTGCTTGGATCCCCCGAAGCGGCGATCACTTTTGAAACAGCCAACGACCCGACGAACGTCACCTGCAAGCTCGACACGGGAAGCGCAACTGCGTGCTCCTCGCCGATCAACTATGAAGGACTCGCAGACGGCAGCCACACTGTGAGGGTTGTCGCGGCGAATGTCGCTGGAACGACATCGGTGTCCCGTGCCTTCAAGGTGGATACAACGGCGCCAACCGTGAGCATCACGGCGCCGGTGGCCGGCTCAAGCGTGAAGCCCCCGGCCAGGCTGACGTTCACGACGACAGACGCGACGCCAATTCTCACCCGCACGTGTGAGGTCGATGGCGGCGAACCAGCTCCATGTGTTTCGAACGCAACATTCGCCCTGCCAAGCGGAGACCACGTCATCGAAGTCTCAGCGACAGATACAGCAGGAAATGTCGGCAGCGCCTCCGTAAGTTTCAGCGTCGCGACACTGCCAACCCTCTCAGTGAGCTCACCAGCCAGCGCCGCTGTTCTTGGATCATCGACGGCGATTGTCGATTTTCAGACCGCCAATGCTCCTACAAGTGTCACCTGCAAGCTCGACACCGGAACCGCAACCGCCTGCACTTCTCCGCTCAGCTACGAAGAGCTTTCAGAGGGGAGCCACTCGGTCACCATTGCGGCCTCCAATGTCGCTGGCAAGGCGACGGTTATGCGTACGTTCAAAGTGGACACGATCTCGCCAACCGTTTCGATTTCGGCGCCGCTCGTGGGTTCGAACATCAAATCACCAGTGCGTGTGACCTTTGCCAGCACAGATTCGACGCCAGTACTCGCGCGGTCATGCCGAGTCGACAGTGACGCGGCAGCCCCGTGCGTTTCCGGAGCAACGTTCCCGTTGGCGGGCGGAAATCACACGATCACGGTCTCAGTCACCGACTCCGCTGCCAATGTCGGGAGCTCCTCAGTCAGCTTCTTTGCTCGTAGCGCTCCCCGGGTCACGATCGCCACTCCCGCAGCGGACGCGTTCGTGGGCCCCGGGCCACTTGCGATCAGCTTCTCGGCCACCGAATCGCCGACCACGACCAAATGCAAACTCGACAGCGGCGTCGCTACTGCCTGCACTTCGCCAAAGACCTACTCCGGCCTTGCGGTAGGTCAGCACAGCATCACGGTGTCGGCCACGAACGCTACGGGCACCGGATCGGCAACCGTTTCATTCACGGTTCAGAACTTGCAGGGACAAATCGAGATCGATTCTGGACCCGAAGACGGTTCGATCACCAACTCGCCGATCGCAGAGTTCGCCTTCACGCTCACGGGGGCCAGCTCCGCGGAGTGCCGAATGAACGAAGAGGACTGGGTGCCTTGTGAGTCACCGTATGTATCCGGATATTTGGACGACAACGTTCACACCTTCACGGCTCGTCCAAGCAATGACGAGAATCCCGCCGCCTCGGCATCGAGGACGTTCACCGTGGACACATCGCCGCCGAACCTGTGGTGGAACAGCACGCCAGGGCAATTTGACCCGAGCGATCTGAAGGTCTTCGAGTTCGAGTTCAGCGACAGCACAGCTCCCGTCGAGATTGAATGCGCGCTCGACAATGGCGCATTTGCACCGTGCAGCTCTCCATACGAAGTCTCCGGTTTGCCAACAGGCGAGCACCGCCTGACCCTTCGCGCCACGGACCCTGTGGGGAATAGGTCTCAGCTCGTGAGTGGACCGGTCACGTCATACGACCCGGCACACATGATTGAGTTCTCGCCGACTCCGCCCGCCGTCATATCCCCCGCCTCAACTCCGATATCGATCTCTAGTTCAGTACCGGTCCCGCGAATTTCTTGCGAGGTCAAGCTGGTGTACGCAGACGGATCACAGTCGTCCCGGACCTACTATCGCTGCCCAGAAAGCTACGCCCCCGCGATTTGGGATCCGAGTGCTGAAGTGACGATCACGGCGACAGCGTGGAACTGGGCTGGCGCACAGATTGGAGAATCCGGAGTCGTCGTGTTTGACCTGGATGCTGACGCGCCGCAGGTTGCCATCACCGACAAACCCAATCCGGACGAGCCGTTCAGCTCCCCCTCACAAGAGGTCAACTTCACCTCGGACGCGACCGACCTAGACCATTTCGAATGCTCGGTGAACGGCGCCCCCGCTTTCGAGTGCGAGTCCCCGTGGACCGCCGAAAACCTTCCGGTTTGTGTCTCGACGCTCACTGTGTACGCGGTTGATTCTGTCGGAAACCGCGGTCAGGACGACGAGAGCTATTGGAGGCATACAGCTCCGAGCCAGGTTGACACGCGTATCGGCTGCGCGAATCCCCAGATGGGCGGCGGTTGGGGCGAAGCCGGGCCGAGCTTCACTTCATTCTCCACTTTCGTGGACTACCCGAGTGGACCCGATCTACTCACCAACGCCCTCGTGGAAGATGCGGTCGATCCGCTGGGCGCGACCTTCGTCTGCAAACTTGATGACCGGCCGTGGGCCTGGTGTTTCGGAGCGCGGGACCGCAAGAACGCGATCTCAAATCCGGGACCACACACACTCCAGGTCGCCACCGAATTTGACGGAGAACGAGACCCGACTCCGGCAAGCGTGAGTTGGGTATCGACTCAGCCGGCTGCCGAACCGGGCGCGAGCTTCCAGCAGACCCCGCCGCGCGAGGGCGCGGACTCCACTCCATCTGCTCGTTTCTCATCCGATACCCCGGGCGCCACGTTCGAGTGCCGACTCGATAGCAGGGCGTGGCTCGAATGCGCGAGCCCGATCGACATCACGACCGACTCAGGTGAGCCGCTCGCCACTGGATCGCACACCTTTGAAGTTCGCGCCCAGACCCCTGGTGCAACTCAATCCGAACCGATCAGCACAACCTTCGTAGTCACCGAGTCGCTTCCCACCCCGATCATCACCAGCGGCCCCGAGAATGGCGACGATGTGAACGCGCCGATCAGCTATGCGTTCTTCGCGCCAAGCACCTCGTCGACGTTCGTCTGCTCGATCGACGGCGGCGAGTACACGCCGTGTGAGTCGCCCATCACCCTTCCCGAGAGCAATCTCGAGCGGCGAACCTTCTCAGTTAGGAGCGTCGCACCAGGCGGTGCCTTTGGACCTGCGGCGCATAGGTACGTCCATCAAGAAGGCGACCCAGTCCCGGCAGCTGAAGGCTCCGCATTCATCACGAAGGGTCCCGCCGAGTCAACCACGCTCGTCGATGGACGTGTTCAGTTCGCGTTCGATTCGAACGACGCGCAGGCGAGCTTCGTTTGCAAGATGGACGAGGCCGAATTCGCGCCCTGTGAATCTCCGGTGGACTATGAGCTGGGAGACGGCGCTCATCAGTTTGAGGTCGGAGTAGCGGGAGCGGCGGCTACAACCTCAAGATCCTTCGCCGTTGCCGTTGATTATCCCGATTACGGAGGGGTCCGTATCGAATCCGGTCCCGAGACCGGTGGGACGCCTCCGAACTCGATGGCGGAGTTTGGCGCGCCAGAGTTCACCTTCTACTCAACGATCGATGGTGCCGACCTCGAATGTCGGATCGACGGCGGCGCGTGGACGCCGTGCGAGTCCCCGTACCGCGTTCCGTTGGGTGAAATATCCGCTGCGGTCGGCGCGCATATATTCGCAGTGCGGATAGCGCGGACTGGCGGCGAAGAAGACCGCGGCACCGAGATGTCCTTCAACCCGGCGAACTACGCGGACGCGCAAATCCCAATCTCGATCTACCCAGTCGGGAACGCTGACGGGCTCCCCGAGTGGAAGTCTCTCTCCGACGGCATCGTGGTGAACTCAAGCTCGATCCAAGTTGCGGCTTATGAGTACGCCAACCCCTATTACGGCAGCCAAGGCCCTTCGGGCTACGCGCTCAAATGCACGGTGGACGACCGGCCGTGGGAGCTCTGCGGATCAATCTTCACCTCCGAGGGCCTGACGAACGGCACGCACAGAATTGGCATCAGGTCACCCGACGCGCCGGGTCACCGCGGATACACCGAATACCGCGATTTTGTAGTCGAAGATCCCGATTCGCCAAACCCCAGCCTCCCTACGCCAGTAGTCACGGCCGGACCCGACGGCGAGGCGATCGCGACCGACATCGCAGAATTCATATTCACTGTTCCGACCGGATACTCAGCCGAGTGCCGAGTAGACGACGACGCCTTTTCGGCGTGCGAATCGCCGTTCTCCACGCCTCCGCTGCTCGAGGGCGATCACGAGTTCCATGTTCGGGCCGTGTCTGCATCCGGCGAGGTAGGAGTCGAGACTTCACGCGGCTTCTCGTCCCCGGACTCAGAGCTGGCTGGCGACTACGGCGAAGTCGTGGATCGCGAGGACGGCAACGAGCAAGTGACTGACGAGGCGCTCGAACAAATAAAGCAGCAGGTGATCGATGGCCTGAACGCGCCTAACGAGGCTTCAGGGGCAGCGAGCGCGTTCAGCGGAGCGTCGGCGTCTAATTTCGCGGCGACTGAAGCCAGCGTAGACAAGGAGACTATTGCCAACTTCCTCCGGTCAGCAGGCGCTTGGCCGACGGCGGAGCAGTTTATGGGGGCAATCGGTGCCATCGGTCGAGAAGAGCCAGTGCAGGTGCGGATCAATCTCCAGGCGACCTATGAGGACGATCCGGACCCCGAAGAATCAACTCAGCATATGGCGGTCGCCACGCAGGACTTCAACGGCGGGCCCGGTGCGAACTACGCAGAACAGATAAACGGCGTCAACTATCGGAAGTTGATGATCAGTTGGAACCGCCTAACGAGTGATCCGGCCACGGGCGAAGACCTGTCGGAGCCGCGCATGTATACCTACGGCTACGACCTCGGATTCACGGCCGAGTATTGCGACATGGCCTCTTGGTCCTGTCAAGGTGGGACCGGGTATTCGTGGAAGCGTTGGATGTCGAAGCCGGCCGGATTCGTCTGCAATCCGGTGAACGAATTCGGCATTCTTAATGGAAGCAGCGTGTGGCACAGTGGCTTTGAAGAGTCCTACGCAACCACTGGAACTGTGGAAACAGTGCTCGACGACGGTATTAGTCGGTGCCAGGATCCGAGCGCTCCATATGTTCTTGTACCCACTGCGCGGATCTATCAGTGGATGAGCCTGCCTGAGGCTTACGACGCGTTTGCTCGTGGGCTCCGGTTCGAAAACTGCACCAGCACCGGCGGTGTTTGCAGGCAGGTAACGGTTTCGCTCGACGACATTGATCGGGAGCGCGCCGCGCGCCTATGCGTACTGCCGCAGTTCCAGGCGATCTGTCAGGTCTATGGCAACAAAGTGAAGCTTGACGGTTTAGGCAAGTCCGAGCTGTCAAAGGGGGACCCCGTCAACCCCGCGACCGGAAACTTCGAGCTCACCAAAACGGACCTCGCCGCAACCGGCAAGGGCGGAGAGCTGACCCTCGCGCGCACATACAACTCGACCGACAAGCGCACCGGTGCGCTCGGCCGCGGTTGGTCGTGGGCAGGCACGGAGGGCTTGGCGAGGCTGAACAATGGCGACGCCCGCGTGGCCCAGGTGGACGGCAAAACGTTCGATTTCACGCTTCAATCTGACGGGAGCTTCGACGCGCCGTATGGACACGACGAGACACTGGTGCGAAATGAAGACGGCACGTACAGCTTAACCGCCCCATATGGCGAGGAGGTCACGAAATACGACCAGTTCGGCCGGGTCATCTACAAGGCAGACAAGAGCGGCAATCAGGTCGTTTATCAGCGCGACGGCACGCGGCTGGATGCCCTGATCGGCAGCGGCGGTCAGCGCATCGACTTTGAATACTCAAGCGGTGGCATGCTCGAATCGGCCACCGATAGCAACGGCCGCGAAGTGAGCTTCGAGTACGACGATTCGCTGCTCACGGGCGTCAAAAACCCAGAAGAAGCGACGGTCAATTACGAGTACGACTCGCGGAAATACCTAACTGTGACTTATCAGCCCGATGGCACGTTGGGACTCGTAAACACGTACGACCGGCGCGGACGAGTCCTCACACAGGTCGTTGGCGAGGATCCGCAAGCAACCTTTGAGTACGGCACTCGCACGACCAAGTACACGGACCCAGCTGGTCGCGTCGAGCTGATTCGCTCCGACCGATACGGCCGGCCAACTTCGCAGACGAGCGCATTGTCCGGCCGCACGGTCTTCCACCGCGATGCCAGAGGCCGAATTTCATCTCTGGTCCGAGCAGACGGCAAGCGCACCACGTTCGAGTACGACTCGCAGGGGCGCCTGATTGAAGAAATAGACCCTGCTGGCAACACCAGCCAGACCGAGTACGACGCCGCGTCGAACGTCGAGTCAACGACAGATGCGCTTGGCCGCGAGACGACCTACACCTATGGCGAGAACAACGACCTTGAGACCTCGACGGACCCGATGGGATTCACCACCGAGTACGAGTGGTCAGAGCCCGGAGTGATGGAGTCCTCGACCGACCCGCTCGGACGCACGACTGAGTATGAAAACGACTCCAAGGGCCGGGTCGAGCGCGTGACTGATCCGCTCGGCGGAGTCTCTTCGGTCACCTACGACGCGAGCGGATATCTCGCGAGCGCCACAGATGCACTTGGGCGCGAAACGAACTACGAGAACTCTGCGATGGGGAATCTGAAGTCAACGACTGACCCTGCGGGCGCCACCACGACAAACGAATATGACGAACTCGGCAACCTCGTCAAGACCACCGATCCGCTTGGGATCGAGACGACAACCGCGTTCAGTGCCCCGGGTCGCCCGGTGCAAACAAATGTTGACGGACAGGTGACCTCCAGGGCCGGCTACGACGCGCTCGGCCGCGCCGCTTGGACGAGCGATGGGCGTGGTGCAACCACGAATTACGCCTACGGCACCGACGGCAACCTCGCCCGCACCGTGAGCCCCGAGCGTTCTACCTCCTCGTATCGGTACGACTCGCTCGGCCGCCGAACTGCAGAGATCGATGCGCGCGGCAACATCACGAGGTACGCGTACGACGTCGTCGGAAACGTCACCAAAGTCACCGACGCGTCGGGCGCCGAAACCTCATACACCTACGACGCGGTCGGAAACCTGACGAGCGAAG
The DNA here is from genome assembly GCA_016185345.1 of Solirubrobacterales bacterium. Taxonomy (GTDB): domain Bacteria; phylum Actinomycetota; class Thermoleophilia; order Solirubrobacterales; family JACPNS01; genus JACPNS01. The sequence continues at coordinate 40,963 of JACPNS010000017.1, forward strand.
TCAATGCGCTCGGCCAGGTCACAACCTATGAGTACGACGACAACGATCGCCTCGAGCGAGAAGTGAAGCCCCTCGGCCTGATCACGGAATTCACCTACGACGCCGCCGGCCAGCTCACATCAAAATCAGTCGCAGGCGAAACAACATCGTACTTCCGCGACGCCCTCGGCCGCACCACCCGCATCCTGCTCGCCGACGGCAGCGAGCAGCGCTTCGAGTACAACCTCGCCGGCGAACTGAAAAAGGCAATAAGTGCAAACGTCCAAACCGTCGACTTCACCTACGACGCAGCCGGCCGGATAGAG
>JACPNS010000018.1 GCA_016185345.1 Solirubrobacterales bacterium
AGCGTGCGCGTTCAACCGCTCCGCCACCTGTCCTAAGCGCTGGAAGGTTACCGGGCAATCGGTGAAAACTCCGATGCGCGCCAATTGCCAAGCGTGCGCGTTCAACCGCTCCGCCACCTGTCCAGAGCGCAAGAGATTACCGGGGCTGATCGGCCCCAACAGGTATCGTGGGCGCAATGGCCGTAACGACCAAAGACAACCCCGAAGAGCACCAGTTTGAAATCTACGTCGACGACGCCCTCGCCGGCTTCACCGTCTACCGCTCACGCCCCGGCCTGCGCGCATTCATCCACACCGAGATCGACCCTGCATTCAAGGGCCAGGGACTTGGCGGGCACCTGATCACTGCGGCGCTCGACGCCGCTGGTCAGGCCGACGAATCTGTGCTCCCCTTCTGCCCGTTCGTAAACCATTTCATCAAGACGCACGACGAGTACCTCGAGCTCGTGCCCGAAGATCAGCGCGGCCGCTTCGGGCTTGGATGAGAAGAGACGATCAACAGCCTGAGGACCGCTGGCGGCCATACGTTGGCGCGCCGGCCGAGCACAACGAACTCGAGACCTTCGAGCGCGAGTACACGATCGAGAGTTTTTCCCAGCGCGACCTGATGCTGGACCTCGGCGCGGTGCTCTGGTTCATGCTGACCGGGATCGCAATCGGCGCGGGCAGGTTCGACGACGCGGTGGAAACCACGCTCCAGGCCTACCTGAGCATCGTGATCGCGGTGACCTCGGCGGTGATCGCCGTTTCGATGCTCACCTGGATAAGGCGGCTCGACGACGAACGCACCACCCAGGTCGTTGGATACATGACCGTCTACGCGCTGTTCTGTCAGTTCGCGCTCAGCTTCTATGGCCCCGGCGCACTTGGCGCGATGGTTGTCGGCCAGGTCGCTGTGGTCGTCTACAGCGCTCAGTTTCTGAGCGCTCGCGGCCTCACGGCGATCCTGGCGTTGACCACTGTCTTCGCCGGACTTGGCGTTTACTACAACTACGAGGATCCGGCGGCTCCGCACTTTCTCTCACAGACCGTGCTGATGATCATCGTCCTGTGGGCGGTGGGCTACTCCGTCCACGTGCTCAAGCAGGACCGGGCCGAGGCGCTTGAAGAGTCCGAGCGCACGGCGTTCGGCGATCCGCTGACCGGCCTTCCGAACACGCGCATGCTGCGCCGGCGAGCCTCGGCGCTGCTAGATCTGCGAAACGAACGCCTCAATCGCCAGATCGGGCTGATCGTTCTCGACCTCGATGGCTTTCGTGCGGCCAACATGCTCAACGGGCATCGCGACGGAGACAGGTTGTTGCTTGCGGCGGCCGACGCCATGCGGGAGGCGGCGCTGGAGGGTGAGTTTGTCGCCCGCACGGGAAGCGACGAGTTCAGCGTGCTCACGAGCAACGCAGAACGAGCAAGCCTTGAGGCGCGCGGAGCCGAGTTCCGAGCCGCTGTGCTTGGCGCGATCGATCAGATCGCAGGTCAGGGAGTGAACATAGACGCAAGTGTCGGCGTCGCGCTGAGCGGTGAGGGCGACGCGACATTCGAAAGCCTTCTGCGCAACGCCGACCGCGCGCTCTATCTCGTCAAGGCCGAACACGAGCGACACGGCTCGGCCAGACGAACGAGCCTCGATGAAGAACCTGTCGAGGCGCCGTGGACCCCGTCCGAGCCACCCTTGAACCGACCCTTGACCCGCCGTGAAAGCCTGCGCTGGCGCAATCGACCGACCCAGGTCAAGTTCACCGCAATCTCCTGGCTGCTCAGCACGCTCGCCGTGGCTATATCGCTGGCGATGCCCGACGCAGTCAGCGGCAGCAGCGTCGCGATCGCGATTCTGGTCGCCTTCGGGGCTTTGATGGCGGCCACTCGCTACTGCACGAACGTCGCGCATCGTTTCTCCCAGCAACTGCTCGACGTGTTGATCGCGTCGGTCGCCCTCGCCCTGACGATCCAATACACCGGGAACACGGCGAGCCCCGCGCTGCCGATCGCGCTGCTCATCCTGATCTACGTCGGCTGGTTCCTGCCGCTGAAGCGGGTCCTCCCCGTCTCGATCATCTCGCTGATGATCATCTTCACGCCCTACATCTTTGGCGATGACGCCCCGGCGGAGCTGCTGGACATCGTGACGATCATCGGCGGTGTTCTCGTCGCAGCGGCACTGCTGCTCGTGCTCTATTACAACCACTACTTCCTTGAACGCGCCCAGACTCTGACCGCGCAACTCTCATCGCTCGATCCACGCGCCGGCACCTACAACCGTCGAGCGTTTGAGGAGCGCATGCGCGTGGAGCTCGACCACCTTTCCTACGGCGATCGCGACGCGCTTGCCGTGTTGATGATCGATCTCGGCAACTTCAAGAGCGTCAGCGCCAACTATGGGCGACTGATCGGCGATCAGATGCTGACCGAGGTGGCCGCTGCGCTCACGGCCGCGTCGCGTGAGGAGGACTGCATCGCACGGCTCGGAGGCGACGAGTTCGGCATCGTGGCCCCGGGTGTTGACGCCGAGTCGGCCAGGGCATTGGCGCAACGCCTGGTGGACGCCGTGCGCGTCGCGCTACAGGACTCGGACCTGCCATCCAATGCCGAGGTCCGCCCCAGCGCCGGCTTCGCGCTGTACGGGATGCACGGGCGTACGACCGACGAGCTGGTCACCGCGGCCGACATCGCATTGACCGCGGCAAAGACCTCTGGGCGCGATCCAAACCGCGTCAGCAGTTTCGTCGTCGCTCTTTAAAAGACAGCCGACCCGATACTCCAGTCGAACGAGCGTCGGGTCGGAAGATTGTTACTTGACCTTCGCGTTGACAGTCGCGACGCCGAGCACAAGGCCCTTCTTGAATGCAGTCACACCGAACGCTGCGTTCAGCGCGTCGGCTGCGGCCTTGGTGAGCGAGCGGTGAGATCGGAGCGACGGCAACGCCAAGGCTTGTTGCCTGAGGACTTTGCTCCGGCCAATTCTCATGGCGTGAAACCTACCCGTTCGCTACGCGGCGCGGGTTGTGCCGTCAACGTGCGGCGTGCCCTTTTTGGCATTGCGCACGCTGAAGTTCAGTCCGTCGCTCACTTCGGCGACGTGGAAGCCGACCTTTGACGGCAAAAGGATCGGGCGCTTGAACGCCACGTCCACCGTGAAGGCGTCGGGGAGCTTGTTGTCTACGGCAGCCAGCGCGCGCGCCTTGGTCCACATGCCGTGGGCGATCGCCTTCGGAAAACCGAATGCCTTCGCCGACAGGTTGTGCATGTGTATCGGGTTGCGGTCGCCCGAAACGCTCGCGTATCGACGGCCGAGGTCGCCCGGGAGCGACCAGACCGAAACCTGCGGAAGCTCGGCGAAGTCGATCTCCTCGGTCTTCTCGGCAGCGGCTTCCTCGGAAGGCTTGCCGATGCGAAGGTAGGTGCTGGTCGCCGTGGAGACGAGCTCCTCGCCAACACGAGCCTCGGTGATCACGTCGAACTGACGGCCCTTGGCGTGCGGACGCAGATCCTGCGCGCGCACGCTCAAGCCCAGCGGCTCGGCCGCGTCAACCTTGCGTGACTGCTCGATCTTGTTGTTGACGTGCACGAGGCCGATCACGGGGAAAGGAAATCCATCCCCCGTCATCAGCTTCAGCTGCAACGGCATCGAGAGAACGTTGAAGAAGATCGGCGGCAGGTAGCCGGTGAGGGTGTGTTCGGTCACGCGGCCGAATGCGGCCAGGCGATCGAGGTCAACTGCCTGCGGCTCCAACGAGACGACCGTGTCCGGCAGTTCCTTCTTGCGCGTGCCAGCCAGCGGGGTCATGCCGATGGCGGCCTTCAAGTACAGGCCACCAGCGCCCGGGGCGCTCTTCAGTTCAACGTTGCTCATGGTGATTTCTCCTATGCGCCGATCAGCATCTGACCGCAGACGCGGACGACGTTGCCGGTCAGGCCGGTGGATGCGGGGCTCGCGTACCAGGCGATGCCCTCGGCCACGTCTACGGGCAAGCCACCCTGCTGCATCGAGTTCATGCGGCGTCCAACCTCGCGCGGGCCCATCGGCATCGCGGCGGTCATCTGCGTTTCGATGAAGCCCGGGGCGACGGCGTTGATTGTCACGCCGTGCTTTGCCCACTCGGGAGCAGTTGACTGCACGAGGCCGATCACTCCGGCCTTCGAGGTCGAGTAGTTGGTCTGGCCTGCGCCGCCGGCGATTCCGCTCATCGACGACACGCAGATCACGCGACCGTTGGCCTTGACCAACTGGCGGGCGAGCAGCTCGTCGTTGATGCGCTCTTCTGACGAGAGGTTGATGTCCATCAGTACCGACCACTTGTCCTCGTCCATGCGGCCGAGCGTCTTGTCCTTCGTGACACCGGCGTTGTGGACGACGATGTCCACGCCGTTGTGGTGCTCGGCGAGGAAGTCGGCGATCACCTTCGGTGCGTCTTCAGCGGTGATGTCCTCGACGATTGAGGATCCGCCGAGCTTCGCCATCAGCTTCTCGAGGTCTTCCTTCAGCGGCGGGATGTCAAGCCCTACGACGTGCGCGCCATCGCGGGCGAGCGTCTCGGAGATCGAGGCGCCAATGCCGCGGGAAGCACCCGTGACTAGCGCGACCTTGCCGGCCAACGGCATGTTCCAGTCGATCGCACCGGCGTCTCCGCCGATTGACTCGACGATACGGGCGACCTGGCCCGAAACGTAAGCACTGCGCGGCGAGATGAAGAAGCGGAGCGTGCTTTCGATCTGGTCCTCGGCGCCCGGGGCGACGTAGACCAGGTTTACGGCCGAGCCCTTGCGGATCTCCTTGCCGACTGCGCGCGTGAAACCTTCGAGCGCGCGCTGGGCCGTTGCTTCCTTCGCGTTGCCGGTGAGCTCGGGCTGGGTGCCGAGCACGACGACGCGGCCGCAGCTCTTTACGCGACGGATCGTCGGGTGGAAGAAGCGCCACAGCTCCTCGAGCTGCGTTGAGTCCGTGATGCCGGTGGCGTCGAAGACGAGCACCTTGAAGCGCTCGTCGCCCTCGGGGGCAACGCCCGGCTCTGAGTACTCGAACTCGACGTTCGCGCTCTTCAGCGCGGCGACGAGGGACTCACCGAGGCGGCCGCCGGGAGCTGCGCCGATGAAGGCCTTGCCGGCGACGACCGGCTGACCCTTCTTGTAGCGCTCGAGCTTGGTGGGCTGGGGCAGGCCGACCTTCGGGGCGATGAAGCCGCCGACGGGGCCACGGACGAACTCTGCGTACTTGTCAGTTGGCATGCTGGACTCCTAACGCTCGAGAATGGCGACAATGCCCTGGCCGCCGGCTGCGCAGATCGAGATCAATCCGCGGCCGGAGCCCTTCTCTTCGAGCAGCTTGGCGAGGTTGGCGACGATTCGCCCGCCGGTTGCGGCGAACGGGTGAGCGGCTGCGAGTGAGCCACCCTTGACATTCAGTTTTGCACGATCGATCGATCCGAGCGGTGCGTCCAGGCCGAGGCGGTTCTTGCAGAACGCCGGATCTTCCCAGGCCTTCAGCGTCGCGAGGACCTGAGCAGCGAACGCCTCGTGGATCTCGTAGAAGTCGAAGTCCTGCAGCGTGAGCTTGTTGCGCTCGAGCAGACGCGGCACCGCGTAGACCGGAGCCAGCAGCAGACCTTCCTGCTTGACAACGAAGTCAACGGCCGAGGTCTCGGCGTCAACGAAACGCGCGCGCAGCGGGAGGCCACGCTCCTTGGCCCACTCTTCCGTGCCGAGTAGAACGGCAGAAGCTCCGTCTGACAACGGGGTCGAGTTGGCGGCGGTCATCGTGCCGTCCTTGCCGCCGAAGACGGGCTTCAGCGACGCGAGCTTCTCGAGCGAGGTGTCTGCGCGCAGGTTGCCGTCGATCTCAACGCCGATGTACGGCGTGACCAGGTCATCCTGCCAACCCTCTTCCCAGGCCTTTGCAAGGTTTTGGTGGGAGTTGTAGGTGAGCTCGTCCTGGTCCTCGCGGTTGATGCCCCACTCGGCGGCGGTGAGCGCGGTGTGCTCGCCCATGCCCAGTCCGGTGCGGACTTCGCGGTTGACCGGAATCTCTGGCTTGATCATTCCCGGGCGGATGCTGGTCGCCAGCTTCAAGGCCTGTTTCTTCGGGTCCTTGATGCGATTGACATCCATCAGGACCTGACGCAGATCCTCGTTCAGCTCGATCGGAGCATCGGAGGTGGTGTCAGTACCGCCGGCGATGGCGGAGTCGATCTGACCGAGGGCGATCTTGTTTGCCATCAGGATCGCCGCCTCCAAGCCCGTACCGCAGGCCTGGCCCACGTCAAAAGCCGGTGTTTCGGGAGCGAGCTTGCTCGAGAGCACGACCTCACGCGAGAGGTTCAGCTCGCGGGCGAACTTGAGCACGGCGCCGCCGGCGAAGTCACCGATGCGCTCGCCGGCGAGGTCGTAACGGTCGACGAGACCGTCAACGGCAGCCGTGAACATGTCCTGGTTTGACGCCTTTGCGTACTGAGCGTTGGACCGCACGAATGGAATGCGGTTTCCACCGATCACCCATACCGGGCGCGGAAGCTTGGAAGCCATTGGGGTTCTCCTAGGAAGAAGGTGCTTTTAAAAGGGACTGAGGGATTACTTGAGTTGGGACGAAGACAAACCGAGCAGCTGGCGCGCGATGATCAGCAACTGAATCTGCTGCGTGCCTTCGAAGATGTCGAGAATCTTCGAGTCGCGTGACCACTTCTCGAGAAGCGAGTTCTCGGAGTAGCCGACGCTACCAGCCAATTTGACCGCGCGCAGCGTGATGTCCGTACCGCTGCGGCCGGCCTTGGCCTTGGCCATCGAGGCCTGGACCGAGTTGGGCTTGCGGTTGTCTGCCATCCACGCAGCTTCCATGGTGAGAAGCTTTGCTGCCTCCCAGTCGGCCTCGAGTTCGATGAACTCGGCGACCGCACCGGGCTGGTGCGCGGCGGGCTTGTCGTAGTTGATCTCAAAGCCGTTCGCTTCGAGCAGCGTGCGCAACTCGTCGAGCGAGGCGCGTGCAACGCCGAGCGCCATTGCGGCGACCAGCGGACGGGTGTTGTCGAACGTCTGCATGACGCCGCCGAAGCCCTTGTCGGTGACTACCTCGGGGTCTCCCAGGAGGTTGTCCTTGTGCACGACGCAGTCCTGAAGAATGAACGCTGCGGTGTCGCTTGCGCGGATGCCGAGCTTCTCCTCGAGGCGGTCGAGCTTCATGTTCGGGTTCGAACGCTCGACGACAAACGACTTGATTCCGGCGCGGCCCGCTGACGGGTCCACATTGGCCCAGACAACAACGAGGTCTGCGCGCTCACCAGAGGTGACGTAGATCTTCTCGCCGTTGAGGATGTAGTTGTCGCCGTCCTTGACAGCGGTGGTGCGGATCGAGGCAGAGTCAGACCCAGCTTCGGGCTCGGTGATGGCCATCGCGGCCCACTTGCCCTTGAAGCGCTTGAGCTGCTCCTCGTTGGCAACAGCTGCGATCGCGGAGTTGCCCAGGCCCTGGCCCGGCATGGTGAGCAAAAGACCACAGTCGCCCCAGCACATCTCGATGATGCTGAGCATCGTTGAGAGGTTGGTGCCGTTCTTGTTGTCGTCTGTGTCTTCCTGCTTGAGCGTGTCGGCCTGACCGACGCCTGCTGCGCCTGCGCCCTGGCCTGCGCCCTCTTCCATTCCGTCAATCAGTGCGCGAAGCATGTCCAGCTCGACCGGGTACTCGTGGTCGAAGTTGTCGTACTTGCGTGAGTTGGGACGCAGCAGCTCCTCGGCGACCATGTGGGCCTGACCGATCAGCGGCTTGAACTTCTTGGGTGTTTCGAGATTGATAGCCATTAGACGAGAAGTACGCCCTCCATGAGGCCGGCAGCGCGAAGGTCGCGGTACCAGCGTTCGACCGGGTATTCCTGCGTGTAGCCGTGGCCACCGAGCATCTGGACTCCGTCGGAGCCGATCTGCATGCCGTACTTCTGCGTGAGCTGACGGACGAGCGCAGATTCGCGCGAAAAGTCCTTGCCGGCGTCAGCGAGCGCGGCTGCGCGGTAGGTGGCGAGGCGAATGCCTTCGAGTTCGATCGCAACGTTGCTGATCGTGAACGCGACGGCCTGGCGGTAACTGATCGGCTCGCCGAACGCTTTGCGCTCATTGACGTAGGGGATCAGGTAGTCCTGGACGGCCCTGCCGCAACCAGCGGTCACGGCGCCCCAGGCGATGCGGGAAAGACGGATCATCTCCGCGTAGTCGGCAGGCTCGCCGAGCAGCGCGCCCTTCGGGAGCTTGACGCCCTCGAAGGTGAGCGTCGCCGTTGCGGCGGGGCGGATACCCATTGCCGGCTCCGGCGTGACCGAGATGCCTTCGTACTTGCTCTCGACGATGAACATGCGGGGCTCGCCGTCGAGCTCAGCTGCGATCACGAAGAGTTCTGCTTCGGCAGCGCGCGGGACAAGACTCTTGACGCCCTCGAGCATGAAGCCGCCGTCGGCGTCCTTGGTCGCCTTGGTCTGCAGGGTGAAGGGATCAAACATCGGCTTCGGCTCCATCACCGCGAGTGCCGCGGCAGGGACGTCTTCGCCGACGAACTCCGGCAGGTAGGTGGCCTGCTGATCTGCGTCGCCCCAAAGGCCGATCGCAGTCGAGACCGCCGCAGGCGCAAGAACTGCGACTGCCAAACCGAGGTCGCCCTTGGCCAGGGCCTCGCTGATGAGGACGCTGGTGACTGCCGAGCGTTGCTCGACTGCGCCGCCGAGCTCCTCGGGAACGCCGATCATCGTGACGCCCAGCTCGGTGCTCGCCTTCAGAACCTCAGGGGGCGTTACGCAGTCGTTTGAGGACTTCGTGGCGATCGGGAGCAGTTCGCTCTGGGCGAAGTCTCCGAAGGCCTCGACCAGCATCTCCTGCTCGTCGTCGGGGGTGAGGTCGAACTTGCCTGCGCCATCGGCCTTGGCCTGACGCGCGGGCTTGTCCTGCTTGGACTTGGCAGAGAACTGGCGACCGGCGGCAGCGGCTGCCTTGAAGCCGTTCTTTGACCCGTGGTAGACAGCCTTCTCGGTCGGTTTGCGCAGCTTGAGCTTGTCGATCGTGCTTGAGCTGGCGAGATTGTTCAGCCAGCGCAGTCCAAGCCCCATGCTTTTTTCAGCAGGCGTCTTGGCGGACGGTTTTGTCGGTGTGTTTTGTGACATAGGCCTTCAGGTCGTGGGTTGATCCCGAGGTTGATGAAAGTGCTTCCCCAATTAATAGTGAATACTCAGCTAAGTGACTATCCGGTCACTTAGCCGATAGGGCGAAGCTTAGCCATATTTGTGCTCGTTGTCAAGTCGATGTGATGAACTGCACATATGCAGGATGACGAGCTCGCTGTAGATGTTTCGGCGCTCCTGGCGCCATGGGCCGATGCCCTTGGGTCCGATCGGGCCGGATACACCAACCACGTGATTCGCGTACTGCTTCATTGCGACGCTCTCCACGCGCGCGATGGGGGCAACGGCGAGCGCCCGAGCAGGCAGCTTGTGTACCGCGTCACGGGCGTCTTCCACGACCTCGGAATCTGGACCGACAAGACCTTCGACTACCTGGTGCCCTCGATCGATCTGGCGGCGGTTCATCTCGAGGCCCAGGAGCGCGACGACCTGCTGCCGCTCGTCACCGAGATGATCGATCAGCACCACAAGCAGCGTCCTGCCGGGCCCGCGGGCGACCCGGTTGAGATCTTTCGCCGGGCGGACGCGATCGACGTGAGCCTCGGCCTGCGCCGCTTCGGGCTGGGCTTCGGCGATGTCCGGGCAGCATTTCGCGCATACCCGAGCCGGGGCTTCCATCGGACACTGATCCGACTCACCACAAAGCGCACGATCGAGCACCCAACATCGCCCTTGCCGATGTTCAAGTGGTAGCGACCCTCTCTGGGGTCGAACAAACGTCCACTCGCCGCCCTGGCGCTCACCTTCACCCCTACTGACGGTCGATTCAGTTCGAACCCGTGAGTAACCGGGTACTACCAAGATGCATGGACGCCGACACAACGATCCCCAGGTGAGGCCGGTGCCCGACCGCGGCAGAATGCCGATCAGCGAGCGCTACCTGAAGATCGTCACCGGGGTCGGGATGGTCATCGCGACTTTCACGATCATCATGGCGATCTCGTTCATTCCCGACGTTGCCCCGGACCGGCTGAACTTCTGGCGAGCGGTGCTGGGCGTGCCGGCGCTGCTCATCAGTCTTGCGCTCGTGACGATCGGGCCACGGCTCCCGATGAAGGTCTTCCAGGTCTTCATCGAGTCGCTGATGTTGCCGCTGCTGGGTCTCAGCTTCATCCTCATTCAGATCACCCCCGCGACCATCGCGGTGCTGTTCAACATGATCGCGACGTTCATCTACGCGGGCTACTTCTTCCGGCGCGTGGCGCTGGGAATCACGCTGCTGCTGGGAACCGGGATCGCGCTCGCAACGCTGTTCGTCGAACCCGCTTCGCAGACGCCGCACATCGGTGCCTTCCTGGTGGTCTACATCCCGACCTTCATTCTGATGGCACTGCTCCTGCACCTGCAGAACACCGAGACGCTCGATGCGCTGCACGAGGCCAAGCGTCGCGCGATGGAGGACCCGCTGACCGGTCTGGCAAACCTTCGTGCGCTTGAGCGTGAGGCCAGCAAGCGCTTCTCGCAGAAGTCCCGATCGGGTCGTCAGGGCGTGAGTGGACTGATTCTGATTGACCTGGACAACTTCAAGAGTGCGAACTCCAAGCACGGGCACGTCGGCGGAGATCACGCGCTGCGCATGATCGCCCACCAACTCCTGCGCATAAAGAAGAAGGACTCGCTGGTCGCCCGCGTTGGTGGGGATGAGTTCGCAATCCTCGTACGGGCGGAGTCGCGGGCGTGCATCGAAGAGACCGCCGAGATCTACCGGGCTGCCGTTCGTGCTGCAAGTTCGATCATGGAGATGCCCGGAGTCGAGATCGACGCTGCAGCCGGATGCGCGCTCTTCCCCGAGGACGGGCGCGACCTCAGCGAACTGCTCGACAAGGCCGACCGCGAGATGTACGCCGCGAAGGGCGAGAAGCGTCACAACGTTCCGAACCTCGAGGATGCAATCACTACGCATCTGGAACGACCGGCGTGGCTCGACGTTGAGCGCATGCCCGCACCCGAGCCGCGCACAACCCACGCGACTCTCGAACAAGTGACGGGCGGCAACAGCGAGCGTCTCGGATCAATTTCGCTTTATGCGCGCACGTCGGCGGTCGCCTGGGCGTTCGGATCGATCGTGCTCGGGGTCAGTCTCCTGATGCCCGACGCCCCCGAGTCGCAGATCCCCTGGTGGATCGTGTTGTTCGGCGGACTGGCGCTCTCGGCGGGGATACTCAAGGTCAATGCCCAGCCGCGATCCGCGCTGCATGCCACTTTCGACTCCATGGCGCTCAGCGGGATCGCCGCGCTGATCTATCTGACGGGCGGCCTCGAGAGCACGATGCCGCCATTGTTGTTGCTGCTTGCGGCATCGCAGGCGTGGTTCTGGGTCACTGAAAGAGTCGTCGTGCGGATGATTGGCCCGATCGTCGTCGCGCTGTCTCCGCTGCTCTACGACTCGGTCGGCAGTGGCGCGCAGGCTTCGATCATCTACGTCATGCTGATCGCCGAAGTTTCTCTGATCATCGCGATTGTCGGCTCGATGTACTACGACCGCTACTTGCTCAGCAAGCTCCACGAGAGCGCCGATCGACTCGCAACCACCGATCCCCTGACCGGCATCAGCAATCGCCGCGCCTTCAGCGCGTTCGTGGAGGAGCTGCTCGAATCGGGCGAACAGCAGGAATTCGCGATCGTGATGCTCGATCTCGACAACTTCAAGCAGGTCAATACCTCACGCGGACACCGCGCCGGCGACATCGCGTTGCGCGCGATCGCCGAGGCGCTCGACTCAGCGGCCCGCGACGACGACTGCATCGCCCGAGTAGGTGGCGACGAGTTTGCAGCTGTGCTCCCCGGCGTCGGCGTCGATGGTGCTCGCGCGCTTGCCGAGCGATTCGTTCAGACCGTCACGAATACGCCCGAAGCCCGTGATGCTGGCGTTGGAGCAAGCGCCGGATTCGCGCTATATCCGCTGCACGGTGAGACGCTCGACGAGCTTGCCTTCACCGCCGACAGCGCGCTAATGGCCGTCAAGGCCTCCGGCAAGGGCAGTGCCCGAGTCGCGCGCGTTGTCAGCGCGGTCTGATCCCTGCATCAGCCAGACGCCGGCTGCAAACACAAGGCTGCCGACGATCCCGACGTAACTGATCGTGTCAACCACGTTCGCGATCTGCGTGTCCTGCTGGAGCAGGCCGTAGTGCGTGAGCAGGAAGTTCCAGTCGTGCTCGCCGCCGCCGACCAGCGGCAGGGCCTCGATCGAGGCGTCGGCGATATACCAGGCGATGTAGTGGAGGTTCTCGAAGAACCAGATCGCGGCGAAGGCAAGTGAAAGGGCCGAGCGCTGGAACCAGAAGGCGACCGCGATCGCGCCCGGGACGAGCAGTTCCATGAGCGTTCCGCCCCACCACCCCGCCATCTCGCCAAAGATTCCGAACAGCGGGTGACCGGCTTCGTGGATCACGAGATTGATGTCGTCAACGATGCGCAGATAGCCGTCGGCGTCGGTCGCCATCCAGCGCATGAGCAAAAGTGCAAAGGCGATCAGCGCGATCAAACCCCAGCCCGTAACTGGGTTCCAGGCCGATCCGTTCAGCGTTTTCGCACGCGCAGGCACGTTCTCTTTTTCGGCAACGGCGCGTGCTCAACTTGAGCACCATGAAATCTTCTCGCAGGAATCGAGAATTTTCGGTCAAACTACCCGCCATGAAATTCAAAGCAACACTCCTAATCACCCTGCTCGCTCTCGCGGCCTTCGTAGTCGGCTGCGGTGGCAGCGGCGCAAGTCTTTCTGACGTAAACAGCGAGGCGGCTTCGACCGCCGAAACGACCAGCACAAAGGACGAGCCCACCGGACAGTCGTCCGGCGGGAAGACCGTTCAGCCAAAGGTCTCTGGCTCGCTCGACAAGAAGCCGGAGTTGACCGACTCCTCCGGGGACCCGCCGACAAAACTGATCGAGAAGGACATCAAGGTCGGTACCGGTCCCGCAGCCAAGAGCGGCGACGCAGTCACCGTCAACTACGTGGGCCAGAACTGGTCCAACAACGAAGAGTTCGATACTTCGTGGGGCAAAGACCCCTTCGAGTTCAATCTCGGCGAAGGCGGCGTGATCAAGGGCTGGGACGAAGGCGTTGTCGGAATGAAGAAGGGCGGCCGTCGCCTCCTGATCATTCCGCCGGACCTCGGATACGGCGCTCAGGGCCAGGGTTCGATCCCGGCGAACGAGACGCTGGTCTTCGTCGTTGACCTTGTGAAGATCCGCTAAGCGACTGACTTGTTCGATTTCGTGGTGACGAGGCGGTCCGTGCAAACGCGGATCGCCTCCTCACTCGAATCGATCAGTGTGTAGCGGCGGTTGAGTTTTGCCGCCACCGCGCCGAGCGTTCCGCTTCCGGCGAAGAAGTCGAGGCAGCTGTCGCCCTCGTCCGTTGAGGCCGTGACCATCCGCGTGACGATGCCCTCGGGCTTCTGCGTCGGAGAGCCGGTCTTCTCTGCTCCGTTGGTCGGCACGATCGTGTGCCACCAGACGTCGGTCGGGAGCTTTCCGCGCGCGGCCTTCTCTGCGGTGACCAGCCCCGGCGCCATGTACGGCTCGCGATCGACTTCCTCGGAGTTGAAGTGGTATCGCTTGGGATCCTTCACGTACACGAGGATCGTGTCGTGCTTGGCCGGCCAGCGTGACTTCGCGCGTGCGCCGTAGTCGTAGGCCCAGATGATTTCGTTGAGGAAGCACTCGCGACCGAAGATCTCGTCGAGCAGCAGCTTGCAGTAGTGCGCCTCGCGGTAATCGATATGGAAGTAGAGCGTGCCCCGCTCGTCTAGCAGGCGGTGGGCTTCTTCCAGGCGGGGGCCGAGGAAGCTGAGGAAGTCGTCGAAGCTGTCCTTGTATGAAGACTCGGCGAGCAGCTTTGTTGTGTACTGGCGCCCAGCAAAACCCTTGCGCGCGCCGTCTTCATCGCTGACGGTCTTGAGCGTGCGGCGGGTCTGCTCCTTACCGGTGTTGAACGGCGGATCGATGTAGATCAGGCGATAGGAGGCGCCCGGAAGCTGCGGCAACAAATCGAGGTTGTCGCCGAGCAGGATGTTGTCTTGCGCCGGGTCGATCACGTCTTCACGGTACGCGCGCTCGCGGCGGCGACGCTCTCGGCCAGAACCCTCGCCTTGTCCATCGTCTCGGCGTATTCGGCATCGGCGACGGAGTCGCTCGTGACGGCGCCGCCGGTGTGCAGACTGAGCTGATCGCCGCTTTTGACGATCGTGCGGATCACGATGTTCAGATCCATCGCGCCGTCGTCGCCGATCCAACCGATCGCGCCGCTGAAGATTCCGCGCTGCGAGCTCTCGACTTCGGAGATCATCTTCATCGCTTCGACCTTTGGCGCGCCGGTCATCGAGCCGCCGGGGAAACACGCGCGGATCACGTCGATCGGGCCAAGGCCTTCCCGGAGCTGGCCGCGCACGGTCGAGACGAGGTGGTGGACGCTCGCGTAGCTCTCAACTACGCACAGCTCCGGCACGGCGACGCTGCCGGTCTCGCAGACCCGACCGAGGTCGTTGCGCGCGAGGTCCACGATCATCGTGTTCTCGGCGCGATCTTTTGGTGAGGCAGCGAGCGCCTCACGCAGATGGCGGTCTTCTGCCGGATCGCTCGAGCGCGGCCTTGTGCCCTTGATCGGCCTTGTCTCGACTGCGCCGCCCGCGCTCACCGAGACGAGTCGCTCCGGCGATGTGCAGAGGATCTCCAGATCGTCGGCGCGCAGGTAGGCGCCCATCGGCGCCGGGTTTCGCGCGCGCAGGATGTCGTAGAGCTCGCGGCCCTCGGTCGTCAGGCCCGCTCGGAATTCTTGAGTGAGACAGACCTCGAAGAAGCGCCCGGCCGCGATCTCGTCGCGCGATCGATCGACGAGCTCGCGGTAGGCGGCGGGCTCAGTGACCGGCTCAAGGCCGCATGCCTGCAGCTCATCGAGGCCGAACTCTCCTGTGACGCGTGCGGGCATCGCGAGGTCGATCCGATCTGGCGCGGATTCGACCAGTTGTCTGGCGGCGGCAACCTTCGCGGCGTCCTCCCCGCTGATCCAGGTGCATCGCGCTGCAGCGTCCACCGCGACGATCACGGCGAATCGAACGAAGTGCGCGATTTCGCCAGATGGCGGAGCTGCCGAAAATCGCGGGACGCCTGGCTCGATGGCGTGGAGGAGTTCGTAGGAGAGATAGCCGATCAGGCCCGACTGCAGAGGCGGGCCCTCGGCGGATCGATCAGCGGGTCGCGGCAGCTCGGCCAGGCGCGCCAAGGCCGAAGAGGGATCTTCTTCCTGCCCGACGCGCAGCTCCTCCTGTGGAAAGAGCCCAAGGTAAGAAGTGTTCCCAAGTCGCGACGGCGCCCCGGGATTGTCGAGCAGCGCGACACGCGAGTCGTCCAGTTCGCGGGCGATCGCCCAAAGGTCCACGGCGCGGTCAATCCGCAGCGCGGTCAAACGGTGCCCTCGAGATAACGATTGACCAGGGCGGCGCGAAGCTCGGCGACGCGCTCGGACCGCCTGCCGAAGTTGGCCGCCGCACGCAGCTCGATGAGCGAGTTGCAGATGAAGACGCCATCGGAGTCGGCAAGTTCCTCCGCAGACACCGCGCGCTCGGTTGGCGTGAGCCCGATCGTCGGCGCCAGTTCGAGCACAGCCTGCCGCGTGATGCCTGGCAGACATCGGCCAAGTGAAGGCGTGGCCAACTCGTCGCCGTTGATCATGAACACGTTGCTCGTCGCGCCCTCGATCACGTCGCCGTCGTCGGCGATCAGAACCTCGTCGAAGCCCGACTCGCGGGCGTCGCGCAGCAGCGATGCCTGCAGTTGGTAGTTCGAGGACTTGTGTGGATAGGCATAGCCCGAGACGTCGGCGAGCGTGAGGACGGCGTCGAGGCCAGCCTTGCTCGCAGTCAGAAGATGTGCGGTGACGATCCGAGTCGAAACCTCGGGCTCGGTCGAAAGCCCGAGCTCGCGAACTCCGCGCGAGACCGTTACGCGCACCACGACCTCCCCCTCACTGAACTCGTTGACAGCTGCCGCGACCTCATCTTCGAGCGTCCGCGCCGACGGTGGATCGGGGAATCCCGCGGCGACGAGCGCCGCACTCAGTCGGGCAAGGTGCTGCGGCAGTAGCGCGGGACGGCCGTCGTAGGTGCGGAGCGTTTCGAAGTAGGCGTCGCCGTGGAGCACCGCGGCGTCATAGACCGAGACTGCGGGCGCTGCCGGATCGACCAGTCTGCCGTTGACTATCGCGATCCCGGCCACTGGTCATTCCCCTTGTAGGTGCTCGACGATCAACGCGATCTCTTTTTCGAATACGGGCCCGCGCCGAGTGGCGAACTTGGCGATGTTCTCAGCCGTGTCGATCCGAACCCCGAGACTGTCGCGCACGGGCGTCCGGTCAACACCCTCGACCGACTCGAAGCACAGTGCCGCACTCACGGGCACATCGAACTTGAACTTCGCGGCTGCCACAAGTGCTTCGACAGCCTCGCGCTGCTCGACGGCAAGGTCAACGAGCTCGCGCATGTTGCGGCCATTGGCGAGCACGTTCGCCGGAATGGAAGAGGAGGACCAGCTGACCAGAGCCTCGATCTGAACCGCCGATGAGTACGCCCGCGATCCAACGATCGTCACGCCAGCGCGACCGACGACGAGGTAGTCGAAGCCCGCCTCGTGAAATTCGAAGTCACCTGCCGCGAGCAACTCAACGGATGTGTCGGCCGTTGCTCGATCGAGCACGTTGCCGACCAGGAGCGAGGCGTCGTAGGGGCTGAGCGTCGGCTCGGTCCGCGCGGCTGGCCTGCGAACGCCGCTTCGGCCGGAGGTGCTACTGCGCTTTGGCGCGCTGCCGCTGCCGATCTGAAGTTCCTTCTTGTACTCCTGCGCAGACTTGGTCGGGTCCACTCGAACTTCGTCCCAGCACTTGATGCAAACGCGTGAGCGATCGATCTGGATCGACTGCTGACCCACGAGCATTTCCCTCGCACACCTGCTGCATTGCGTTTCGCTGCGCACATTGGCGCGTTTCCAGTTCAGGTCCGAGAGCATCATCCGAGTCTATGGCTGTGCGGATGGACGATTGTTCCTCACCGGTAGATCCGATTCGTGATAATCAATAGTTGGTAGTCCATCGTGACCGGGGAATTTGAAATACACAGTCCGAATATGGCTGAGGAAGCTTCTCTCGATCCGATTGTGCTCGTCCACGGTGCTTGGCACTCGCCGACGGTCTGGGATCCAGTGGTGGCACTGCTTGAAGAGCGCGGGCACCGGGTGATCGTGCCTGAACTGCCGATCGAATCGACCAGCGCCACCGGCCTCGACCATGCGAAAGTGATCGCGAACGCCCACGAGGGCGACAAACCGCCAGTGATCGTCTGTCAGACAACTGGATCGCTGACAGCGATTCTGGTTCCGCAGCTACGTCCGGTCAAGCAGATCATCCACGTCAACGGGCTTCTGCCGAGGATCGGGGAGAGCTTCAGCGAGCAGGCGCGGGACGATCAGTTCAAGTTCGGCGAGGAAAGTGGCCGGCTCTACGATCGCGATGCGCGCAGCTTCTGGAACGACGAGGCACGCTTCGGCGAGTTGCTCGCCCACGACTGCGACGACATGACCAAGGCCACGCTCTGGAACCAGCTGCGCGCGCAGGCCAGGCGCCCTTTGACCGAGGTGACGCCACTGACTTCGTGGCCGGCCACCCCGACCTCGGCGATCTTGTACAGCAACGATGCAGATCTTCCGATCGAATGGCTGCGCCGGACGACGCTCGATCGCCTCGGCGTCGAGGCCGTCGAACTACCGGGAAGTCAGCTCGGATTCAACGCACGCCCGACGTTGTTCGTGAAGACCTTGACCAAGTTGATGTCGTCGTCGGCTCGCTGGAATGCGGCCGGGGCTGCCACCGCCAGAACTGCGCGCGAGGCGAGTTCCAGCCCCGCAAGCCGGTGACCGAGCTTCTCAGCCCGAGCGCTGGCCGCCGAGCAGTGGCCACGCGATCGCGGCAGCGAGCAGCGCCACAACGGCCGCGGTCAGCGCCACCGCGTTCACGCCGTTGACGATCCCGACGAGTTCCTCGCCATCAGCGGTCACCCGCGCATCAAAGAGCGCGCCGAACCCGGCGACGCCCATCGCGATCCCCAACTGCCTGAACGTGTTGTTGATGCCCGACGAGAGGCCGCTTCGCTCGACCGGAAGCACCGCGACCATCGCGGCGGCGAGCGACGGGCTGATCGCGCCGATCCCGATTCCGCTGAGGATCATCCCCGGGAGCAGTGCGGTCCAGTCGTCCTCCGGAGTCAGCCCGCGCATCGCCAGCAGCGCGGCCCCGAGCAGAACAAGGCCGAGCACAAGCGGGATCCGCAAGGGATATCGGCCCGTCAGTCGGCCGGCGAACGGCGCGACAACGAGGATCAGGAGAGTGAGTGGGAGCAGCCGCAGGCCGGCGTCGATCGGCGAGTAGCCGAGGCCGTCCTGCAAATAGATCGCCACGAAGAAGAGCAATGGATAGATCGCAACCGACTGCGCAAATGCCACGATCGCCGTGGCGCTGAAAGCGGGGTTTCGAAAGAGCCCGAGCGGGAGCATCGGCGAGGTGGACGCCCGCTCGACCAGCACGAAGCCGACAACACAAACCAGCGCGCCGACCAGCGCCGCCACGATCCAGGGATCCCCCCAGCCAGCATCGTTGCCACGCGTCAGCCCGACTGCCGCAAGCATGCACGCTGCACCGAAGAGAACCGCGCCCGGGATGTCCACGCGGCCGGGGTTCTCTGCTCGCGACTCGGTCACCGACCAGCACGTGATCGCGAGCAGGAGCAGCCCGACCGGGATGTTCACGAAGAAGATCCAGCGCCAGTCGAGTCCCTCGACCACCAGTCCGCCGATCAGCGGGCCGATCGCCAGAGCCACGCCGGTGATCGCTCCCCAGATGCCGAACGCGAAGCCGCGATCGGTGCCACGGAACGCGTCGGCGAGCAGGGCGAGCGAGGCGGCGAAGATCGCCGCAGCACCGACGCCCTGGATGCCGCGTGCGAGGTCGAGATAGAGACCCGAACTGGCAAAGCCGCAGAGCCCCGAGGCGATTGAGAAGAGCACAACGCCGCCAGCGAATACGCGTCTACGTCCAAAGCGATCGGCGATCACGCCAGAGATCAGAAGCGTCGCCGCCATCGTCACGGTGTACGCGTCGATCACCCACTGGACGCTGACGAAGCTCGCGTCGAGATCCGCTGCGATGGCCGGCAGCGCGACGTACACGATCGTCACGTCGAGCAAGAGCATCGCCGTGCCCAGTGAAGCCGCGATCAACGCGCCCCACTGAGTTCGAGTCCTTGCTGTGCCTTCAGCGGTCACAGCAGGCATCTTCGTCCAACCTGCCGTCGTCCTCGCGCAGCTACTTGCTGATCGTCACGGGCACTCCCTGACCGATATGCCTTGAGAGCCAGGTCACTGCACTCGTTGAGGCGCGGACGCAACCGTGCGAGACCGCCGTGCCGAGCGTGCCGCCCACATTGTCGCGACCGTGGATTGCGACCTGTGCCGGGCCACCCTCGAACTCCTGAAAGACGCTCGAGCGTGCGCTGAGGGCAAGCGCGTACGGGGCTCCGGAGGCGCTCTTGGGAAGCTTCACGCTCTCCTCGACGAAGAACTCGCCGTTTGGCGTCGGCGTACTGGGGGCGCCGATGACGACCGAGTATTCCTTCTGCTCCTGGCCGGCTCGGTAGCCTTTCTGGGGCGGATTCGCCTCACCGATGGCGCGGCCCGGCGTGCGGACCTGGAGCCAGAGCCGGCCCTTGGCATCGCGCTTGGTGGCGAGCACCGGAAGCTTTGTGCGCATGCCAGTTATCGGGCGCGTGGTCTTGACGCGTGCGACGACCTTGCTGTTCACGCCCGGTTTGGCGCGGACCTTGTGCGGGGCAAACATCGCCACCACACGCTGGGAGGGTGGGACGCTCGCAGCCCCCGCCGAGTACGCGAATGCCGCGCCCATGAGGAGCACGGTCGCGCAGGCGACGGTTGATGTGAGTCGTCCCAGGCTGCGGGCGCTCATCCCGTGAAGCCGACTGGGTTGCGCGGTGCCTGCGCCGTTGCTTCGGCGCATGACTTGAAGCGCAGTTTCAGGTTCTTGGACTTCGTGCCGTCGGTGAACGTCACGCGCGCGTTGACAGTGCGCGTATCGCCGTCGTAGATCTGAACGGTTGCCGTGTAAGGCGACTTGGTTCGCGTCGTCTTCTGCTTGCCGGCGACCGTGAAGACGACCTTGCTGATCTTCGAGCCCGTCACTGAGACCTTGAACGAGCGATCGATGCAGCGGGCGGTCCCGAACTCACCGACCAGGCGACCGACCGAGCGCGGCGTGGTCGCGAGGATGGCCGTGCCGGTGCCAGCCGATGTCCCGGTGTTGCCACCCCCACCGCTGCCAGGAATCGGGGGTCCACCCGGACCGCCGACAGTTCCTGCGGCACAGGGAATTCGCGTGATCGTGTCGCTGATCAGCGTGACCGCACCGTTGCGTGCGAGGATCCGGCCCTGAACGGTGACTGCGTTGGTCAGCGTGATCGACGAGAGCGCCATCACGTTGCCAACCATCGTCGATGTGGTGCCCAGTGTTGCGGAACTGCCGACCTTCCAGAAGACATTGCGTGCCTGGGCGCCGTTGATCATGCGCACGGAGCTGGCTGATGCTGTGGTCATTGAGGTTCCCGCCTGGAAGATGAACACGGCGTTGGGGTCGCCCTGCGCGTCGAGTGTGACTGCGCCGATGAGGCCCAAGGCAGAGGCTTGTCCGTAGACGCCCTCGGTCAGGGTGAGTCCGCCGATGTCGGCGGGAATCGCTGTGACCGGGCCGCGGCCGGCGGCGTCGTTGTAAGCGGTCGTCAGGTCGTTCTGGGCGATCGAGGCGACTGCGTCAGTTATGTGGGCGGTGCCGTTCAGCGTCGCCGGCGGGAATGCCGTGACAGACGTGGCCGGTGACAGACCCATGTCGCCGTTGATCGTGGACGGGCCGGTGTTGGTGATCGCGGAGCCGGCGAGCACTGCGAAGGCGTCGGCGGCGCGGAGGTTTACGGGGGACTGTGCCGCGGAGGCGGCGGATGCGGAGATGGCCAGAACAACAAATGTTGCGATGAGCCCTCGCCGGCAGCGTTTGAGTGCGGCGTAGCTTCGCCTTTGGCTTCGTCCAATGCATCGAACTTTCGGCGCCAGTCGGCCGCCTCGCTTGGATCGAGCAACCCGATCGCTTCCAACGCGTCGATTTGCGGTTCATTCGAAGATCATAAAGCTCGCGAGATTTGGCGCAGACCCTTTCAATGAACCAATCAACGAGATCGGTCTTGCAAATCCTACACATCGACCCGCTATATGTGTAGGATTTGCGGATGGACAGCGGATCGAAATGGAACGAACTGACTGCGGCCGCGCGGTACGCCGGTGGCACTGTGACCGCCGGTGAAGTTGAACGAGCCGGGTTTTCCAGAAACGATATTTACGCGGCGCGCGACCACGGCTACTTCGTCGAGCTGTCACGCGGAGTGTTCAGACTCACGGACGCTCCCCCAGTCTCACACTTGGACTTCGTAGCGGTCTGCAAGAGGGTGCCCTCTGGAACCATCTGCCTGGAATCGTCCCTATCGCGATGGGATCTTGTCGACGACATTCCGTCGTGGGTGCATATCGCAGTGCCGCGCGGGGCACACAGGCCAAAGATCGAGCGGCCGCCGACAAAGGTTCACGTATTCAGCGCGGAGACCGCTTCCCTAGAGCGAATCGAAGAGTCGCTGCCAACTGGCGAGCGCTACTGGATTTACAGCGCGGAACGCAGCGTCATCGATGCACTCAGGGTTCGAAAACGTCACGGTGGTGGTCCTGGGCTCGAACCGCTGCGACGCTATCTGCACGAGCCTCGTGCCAACCGTCGAAAGCTCATTGAGCTTTCACGCGAGCTGAACGTGGAGCGGTCGCTACTTGATGCTCTGGAGATTCTCGGTTGAGCGACGCTGGGTCGAACGTTTTCCGTCAAGTTCAAGCGCGCGCAAAAGAGCACGCGCGGGGGAACACTCAACTCGTGCTCACCGTCTATGTCCACGAGAGATTTTTGGCGCGGCTGGCGGATTCCTCGTACGTCGACAAGTTTGTGCTCAAGGGCGGAATGCTCTTGGCGAGCAAAAAGATACGTAGCTCGACGCAGGACGCAGATGTATTGCTGCGCGGCCTCACCTTAGAAGAGGCGGTACTGAGGTCGATCATCGGCGAGATCCTCGAAACGGACCTCGAAGACGGTGTCGAGTTCGACACTGGTTCGATCACTTCGAAAGAGGTTCGAGAGGGGGCGGCTTACACGGGGCTTCGTTTTGGCGTCAAGGCGAGCGTCGGCGGCGCGCAGTTAAGGCTGAAGATTGATGTCAGCACAGGCGACCCGATCGACCCCGAATGGATTCCCATTGATCCGATGCTAGGCGGGCCAGCATTTTCATTGCGGGCCTACGCAATGGAAAGCGTCTTGGCCGAGAAGATAGAGACGGTCATTTCCTGGGGCGATGCGAACACGCGGATGCGCGACTTTGCCGACATTTTGCTGATCACTCAGAGGCAGGAATTTGAATTCGACGAGATGCACGGAGCTCTCGATAGCACCGCCCAACATCGCGGAACGAGCTTGGTGCAGATTGACGAGGCGCTGAGCGAATTCGCAACGCTCCATCAGGTTGACTGGGAGCGGTACTTGGTCGAGGCGCAACTCGATGAGAGTCTGCCCCAAAACCTCAGCAAGGTCGTCGAGGAGATCGCACACTTCGTCGATCCGCTGGTTACTCAACCTCAGGGCATTCAGAGTTGGAATCCTGCAGCGCGCCGATGGCAGTAGGCGACGGCGAATGGTAAGGAATTTGGCGGGCGGGCTTTACCAAAGGTAAAGTCGGCGCCAGAATAGGCTGGAATCGCCGGATTTCGCTGGACGATTCCCCTTAGGTAAGCGGTCCAAACGGAGTGAATCCAGCTATATGAATGGGCGCGGCGGGTTTCGAACCTGCGACCTCTCGCGTGTGAGGCGAGCGCTCTCCCACTGAGCTACGCGCCCGAGTCAGATCACGTGCTTGGCGATCCGTCGGAGCGTCGGAGTCTAGTGGCCCCCTCTGGCCAAAGCAGCGCAACCACGATCAACGGATAGACCCAGGGCAGGTACGCATAGCTCCAGTAACTCGCGCCAATCTCTAAGACGAGGAGCACGGCCGCCGAGAGCGCACTGACGCGCACGATGCTCGAAGCCAGCGAGGTCGATCGCCAAACCGCAACGGCTCCAGCGGCCGCAAGCGCAAAGCCCGCGGCCTGCACAACGATCTGTAGCGCTGGCGTGCCGGTCACGACCCAGAAAGAAAGCTGCGCGCCGCGGTCTGATTGGAACGCGATCGCCTCGATCATCTTGGACACGCCGTCCATGCCGCCGAGCGCGAGGAGAAGCGCGAGCATCACGACCGTCAAAGCAACTGGCGGGACAAGTGCTTGCTTCCGTTCAGCGCCGCCGAAGCGCGCGAACCACAACGGCAGGACGAACACCGGTGCGACCTTCGTCCAAGCCGCGGTCGAGAGCCAGCCGCTCGTGCGGCCGGCGTGCGCGAAGGTTGCCAGCGCCCATGCGATCAACGCGCCAGTCGGCAAATCGTTTGAGCCGGCAGATGCCGTGACCAGGATCGGCGGGAAGAGCATCCATGCCGCCGCGTGCCTCAGGCCAAATGCCTCGTCGGCAGCCGACCGCCCGGCACGGAACATCGCCACCGCACCTGCGAGCAGCGCGATTGCGGCGATCCACAATCCACCGTCGAGGTTGTCGAAAAGATCGCGGACCGGCCAGATCAGTGCGGCCGGGGCGTAGAGCACGTAAGCGAAGAGCGGATAGGTGTCTCCGTGCACCACCCCGTCCATGATGTTTCCGTACGGGATGTTGCCCTCAAGAATCTGCGTGGCGCCAGACATTGACGCCTGGGACACGTCGCCGACGGCGCCGCCCGGAATCGTGACCAGGACGGCAAGAACGCCGACTGCCCCGACGATCATCCGCAGGACGCGGCCTTCGCTTTCGCCGAAGCGAACGAGAAACTCGGGAGCCGGCCGATCTTCAGGACGCACGGCAACAAGCAGGCAGCGCACAAGCAGGTAGGTCATCAACGCGACGCCGAGCAGCATCGTCCAACTGAACAGGCGCTCGTTGAGGGTCCAGATCGTCAACGTCAGGCCGGCAAGCGCGGCGAGGTCAGCATTGCGAAGCGAGGCCAGGGGTCGCTGCGCGAGCAAGAGCAAAAAGAGCAGCGCGCCTGCGAGCAGAACGAGCCCATGCTGGATCGTCTCGTTACCGGCCCGCACGTAGCCGCTTTCGAAGTACTGCGCCGCGATGACTTCGCCGCTCGGAGCGATCGCGATTTCGGCGACAACGCGAGGGCCTTTGAAGAAACTGACGCGCGCATTCTCGCGATCGAATGGGATCACGTCGGTGCGGTCATACGGATGCGTCTTGATCCAGTCCGCAACGTCGCCCGACGCGAGGGCCGCGCTCACGGCGGCGGCGCCTCCGATCTTCGGCGTCGTGTCACGATTGAGGATGACGCCAAATACGAGCAGGCCGAGCAGGAAGACCGCCACTCCGGTGGCCAATATCGGTTTGGAATCGCGGGACCAGCTCATCCGTCGATACTGACGAGGGCGCAGGCGTCGCGCCGGTACCATCGGACCCCGTCTGATCGTTGCGCCTCGGCGCGGCGGCATGCGGACATCGGCGTTGAATGCCGGGTCCTACGCGGCGAACGCTCACGAACCAGGTCAGGTCCGGAAGGAAGCAGCCTTAAGTGATGTCGTTCGGGCGCCGTAGGCAAGCCTGGCCCGAGTTGGTGTCCGCTTGCGGCCGCGCGGGCGCCTAATCGTTTACTTTGGCGACACAAGCAGGCGAGGCGTAGAGCTTCCAGGCCCAGTTGCTGGCGACCACTTCGTACGGCTCGCCGTCTGCATTCTCCGGCGCAGCCAGATCTGGGATCTTCGAGTAGAAACGCTTGGCGACGTCGAGACTCGCCGGATAGAGCGCCAGCTCGGCCAGCGGGTATCCGCTGAGCGGATTGTCTGACTGAACTGAGTTCGGGGCGCCATTGAGTTCGTATCGGAACGCGGGTACCGGGCGATGATCGGTCGTGGAGATGCGGCCGCACGCGGCGTTGAACCGCGTCACCTCCGGGTCGTCAGCGAAGTTGCGCAATGCCGTCGAGATCGTCTCGTAATTTTCGACCTTCTCGCGAGTCTCGTTGATCACATTTATGTGCCATGGAATCCAGACGATCGAGAGCGCGAGCGAGGCGACGCCGATCCACTTCCACATCTGCTTGCGCGGGAAGTCGTCCGGCAGCGAGCGCCAGCCGAAGACTCCGGCCGCATACACGACGGAGAGAACGATCGTTGGTGTCAACACGTAGCGAGCGATCAGCGGCAGCCCCGCGATCGTCGTGAGCATGAAGATCCCGGTCATGATCGCTGCTACGCCGAGCAAGATTTTGAACTCGCGGCGAGCGCAGAACCAGAGATAGGCGCAGCCAATCGGTACGCCAAGAATCAACGGTTCGCGCAGCGTGAATCCCAAGAACCGCAACGTCCAGAGCGGCGCCTCCTTGGGATCGCGTGGCCTGTCGAGCAGCGCTGCCAGATCCGAAGTCCCGTTCAGCGAGTGCAGCAGATCCCCGGTCACGGCCCAGTCGCTGGTGGCCCAGAGAAGCGGACCGGATGCTGTCAGCAGAGCCAGCCAAAGGCGATCCTTCCAGCTACGCGCCGGAAAGAGATACAGCCAGTAGAGGCCGGCAAGTACCCATGCCTCGGGCCTCAACAATCCGGCGAACGAGAGCAGTGCGAGGACCGGCCATCCGCGACGCGGTTCGCGGACCTCCAGCAGCAGGGCCCAGATCACAAACATCACGAAGGGGATGTCCTGATAAGTCGCGAGCGCGTTGCGATCGAACGCTGGCCGGGTCAGAACGACGATGGCTGCGAGTACGCCCACCCAGCTGTTGAAGAGGTCGCGGCCGAGCAGATACACCAGCCAGACGATCACCCCGAAGCACAGCAACACGCCCCATGCGAGTGCGGGCTCGGTGGCAGCTCCCAGCGGCAGGGCGAAGAAGCTGATCAGCGTCTGTAGTGGGTGCGGCGTCGGCGCAATGAAACCGAGGTAGTCCGGCGTGCGTCCCTGCGCGATGTCCTGAGCCCAGACGAGCGCGTATGAGGCGTCGTAGTTGAGGTACGGCGGTCCGTAGACCAGCCACAGGAGTAGCGGGGTGCCAGCGATAACCAGCGCCGGAGGCAGCAATTTGCGAATTCGGTCGCCGGTCATGTCCGCGCGAGGTTACTTGGCGCCGCGTAAGATCCGAGTCGATGTCTGGCGCTGCGTCTCTATACAGAAGGCACCGTCCGCGCACGTTTGACGACGTGATCGGTCAGGAGCATGTTGTGCGCACGCTCAAGAACGCCGTCGATCAGGACAATGTCCACCACGCGTATCTGTTCGTTGGATCGCGAGGCACCGGCAAGACCAGCATGGCGAAGATCCTCGCTTCCGCGCTCAACGCCACCGGCGGAGCGTCAAGCACCTTCAGCGCAGACGATCCCGCAGTCCAGTCGATCGCCAACGGCAGCTCGATGGATGTTGTCGAGATGGACGCCGCTTCGCACAACGGCGTCGACGACATCCGCGAACTGATCGACTCGGTCGCGCTCGCGCCCACGACGGGCGGATGGAAGGTCTACATCCTCGACGAGGCGCACATGATCACGACGCAGGGCTGGAACGCGTTTCTGAAGACCTTGGAGGAGCCGCCGCCGAACACGGTATTCGTTCTGGCGACCACCGAGGCCAACAAGGTTCTCCCCACCGTCGCCGACCGCTGCCACCGCTTTGACTTCCGCAGGCCGACCGTCGAGCAGCTTTCGCAGGCAGTGCGCCGCGCAGCCGACGCAGAGACGATCGAGATCGGCGACGACGCTGTCGCGATGATCGCGCGCTCGGCGACTGGATCCTTCCGCGACGCCCTCGGAACGCTCGAGCAGCTCGTCACATACAGCGGCACCAGCGTGAAGGCCGAAGACGTCCAGGCCGTGCTCGGGGTTGCCGACTTCGAACTCCTGGTCACGACAGCGGATGCCGTTGCGAGCGGCGATCGACGTGGCGTGCTGATTGCCGTCGGCGAACTGGCAGACAGCGGCCGCGACATGACTTCTTTCGCGCGCGACCTCGCGGCGCACATGCGAAATCTTCTCGTGGCGCGCACGCTCGGCGAGGCGCCGCCGTCTGTCGGACTGACGATCGAACAGTCCGCGCGACTGGTGGAGCAGGCAAAGACCTTCACGCCAGAGCGCACGGCACAGACTCTTGATCTTTTGTCGGGAATGATCCAGTCGGCCCGTGGTGGCGGCGAACCGCGGCTGCTTCTTGAGCTCGCGCTCTTCAAGGCCGCGCGGCCAGAGGATGATTCTGATCCCGGCGCGTTGCTCGCCCGAGTTGAGGCTCTTGAGTCTCGTCCGGCTGGCGCCGCACCCTCGAGCGACGTCGCTGAATTTCCTGAGAAGCCAGCGCCCGAGCCCGCCACCCCGACGTCCACCGAATCCCCATCGCTCGAAGTCGTTGCCGCATCCTGGGACAAGGCCGTCGGAACGCTGATGGAAGAAAGCCCAAGCCTCGCCTCAGTGCTCGAGAACTCAAAGCCGCTGCGCATCGAAGGCAAAACGCTCGTCCTCGGCTTCCCGATGTCGGCGAGCTTCTACCGCAAGAACGCCGAACAGTCCGACAAGCGCGAGATGATCCTCGCTCACTTGACCACCGCGACCGGCTTTCGTTTCGCGCTCCAGACCGAGCAGATGGCCGACGCGGAGTTCAACCCACTGATGGTTCCCAACGACGGCAGCGGATTCGACACCGAAGAACTCGTGACCAAGCTCAAAGAAGAATTCGACGCCACAGAAGTGGCGCGCACGGCGGAAGCCGACCAACAACTCAGTTGAAAGGAGCGCCCCGTGGCGCAGCAGCCAAATCTCAACCAGATGATGAAGCAACTCCAGCAGGCCCAGACACAGATGGCCGAAGAGCAGGAGAAGCTCAAGACCGAGATCGTCGAGGCCTCGGCCGGCGGCGGGATGGTCAACGTGAAGATCACCGGCGATCAGCAGATCACCGAGGTCACGATCGACCCGCAGGCAGTTGACCCCGAAGATGTTGAAATGCTCCAGGACATGGTCCTCGCTGCAACCAACGAGGCGATTCGCTCGTCGCAGGCATTGGCCGAGCAGCGCCTTGGCGGAATCGCTGGCGGCCTCGGTCTGCCGGGGATGTAGCCAGGCAGGGGCTGCGTATGTCGATGTTCTCGCCGCCAGTCGAAAACCTCATCACGGAGCTCTCGAAGCTTCCGGGGATCGGTCGTCGCACGGCGCAACGCCTCGCATTTCACATCTTGCGCGTTGACGAGGAAGAGGGACTCGCACTTTCTGACGCCATCCGTGAGGTGAAGGAGAAGATCAGCTTCTGCGAGATCTGCTTCAACCTCACCGATCAACCGATCTGCAAGATCTGCGCCGACGAGCGACGTGACAAGAGCCTGATCTGCGTCGTCGAGGAGCCGGGCGACATCATCCCGGTCGAGCGCACGAATGAATTCCACGGCAGATACCACGTGCTCGGCGGCGCGCTCTCGCCGATCGACGGGATCGAGCCGGGCGATCTGAAGATCGCCGAGCTGATGAAGCGCGCCGAGGACACCGCGGTTCAGGAAGTCCTGCTCGCGACCAACCCAACAACGACGGGCGAGGCAACGGCGCTCTACTTGGGCGACGAGCTGAAGCGGCGCAGGCCGGAGCTTGTAGTTACGAGACTCGCCAGCGGGCTGCCCGTGGGCGCGGATCTTGAGTACACCGACGAAGTCACCCTCGGCCGCGCGCTGCAAGGTCGGCGCGCAGTCATGTAATGCCGCGCGAGCTGTCTGCTACCGACGCGGCGGTGCTGATCAACCGGACCGACCAGTTCGCAAGTGGACTCGGACCGGCCTGGCCGCCATCGCTGATGGTCGCGCTCGGGCAGCGGGATGACTGGGAGGCGCTCACGGTCGATGGCGCGCTGATCACGACTGGTACTGAGCTCTTCAACCGCGAGGGCGTGCGCTACCGCTCTGGATTCTTCGGACCGATCGAACGTTTCGTCGCCGACGCCGGCGGACGCGTTGAGTACGTGCCCGCAGACTTCCGCCGCTTCGGCCCGCTGCTCGCCGAGATCGAGCCGCGCGTGATGGCAACGGCCGCCGCGCCGCCAGACGCCGACGGATGGTGCAGCCTCTCGCTGCACGCCGGCGGGACGATCCCCCAACTGCGCGCAGCCGGGGCGGATCCAGACCGTCTCTTGATCGTCGAGGTCAACCCAGGCTTTCCCCGCACCGCCGGGCACGGCGACCACCGCCACGCGCTGCACGTTGACGAGATCGACGTTCTGGTCGCCGGCGAGCTTGGACCGACCGCGATCCCGCCACGCGAGATCGACGACGTCGCCCGTGCGATCGCATCACACGCGATCAGCCACATCAAGCCTGGCTCCACACTTCAGACGGGAATCGGCGCCGTGCCCGAAGCAATCGCAACGCAGCTCGCCGAGAGCCCGGCCGGAGACTTCGGGATCCACACCGAGATGTTCAACGACGGCCTGATGAAACTGCACCTGGCCGGCAAAGTCTCGAACCGCAAGGGCCTGAACGACGGCAGTTCGGTGTGCACTTTTGCGCTCGGCAGCCGCGATCTCTACGATTGGCTCGACGGCAACACCGAGGTCGCATTTCTACCCGTCGAACGGGTCAACGACCCGCACATCATGACCCAGAACCGCCAGATGGTCACGGTCAACGGGGCGCTGGCGATCGACCTCTATGGGCAGGTCGTCGCGGACACGCTCGGGGGGAAGCAGTTCAGCGGCGTTGGCGGCGGCGAGGATTTCGTTTCCGGCCCTGCGTACGCGGTAGGCGGCACATCACTTCTCTGCTTCGCATCTACCGCCGGCGAGGGCGATCAACGCGTCTCGCGGATCCTCCCGCAGCTGCCGGCAGGCACGCTCGTGACCTCGCCGCGGCACCAGCTCGACCTCGTCGTCACCGAGTTCGGCGCCGTCGACCTTGCGACGCTGACGGTTGCTGAACGCGCGCACGCGCTCGCATCGATCGCGCACCCGGTTTTTCGCCCGGAACTCGAAGCGGCCGCTGCCGAGATCGGATGAGCAGACGAAAGAGGGCCGCCCGCACCTGTGGACGACCCTCTTCGCAAATGGTGGAGCTAGTGGCTAGAACTTGACGTTTGCCGAGCGCTTCTTCTTCGCGCCGACCGTGGTCAGCTTGTAGGTGCCCCTGAGCGTTGCGGTGATGTAGGTCACCTTGGCCTTGCGGTCGTTGATCTCGGCGTAACCGACGAACTTGCCGTTCTTGGTCACCTTGGCGAGGACCTTTGCCTTCTTGCCGAAGATCGCCTTCTTCAGGGTGATCGTCTTGACCGTTGCGTCCTTGCCGGCGGGGCCTGCCGGGCCGATCGGACCCTGGGGGCCAGCCGCACCGTTTGTGCCGTTGGTGCCTGCCGTTCCCGTGTTCGGTGAGATCGAGATCGCGAAGCTGCCGAAGCGGTGCGGAAGGCGGTCCGGGCCGACGCCCGCGGCGTACGAGGCGCCGAAGATCGCGGCGGCCGTCGTGTTGGGCGTGGCGATCTTCGGAACTATCCCCGAGATTGAACGGGTGCCGTCGAAGTTCAGCTTCCAGACTGCGGCCGCGAAACCGGCCTGCGTTCCTGGCGAGCTGGCCGGCGCGCCCGGGTCCGGAGCCTGGCCGTCGAGGTCGAGGTCGAAGACCGGACCGGTCGTTTCGTTGTATGCGGTCGTGTCGTTCACTCCAGTCGCATACAGGGCGCCGGTTCCGTCTCCGTTGAGCACGATGCGGGGGTTCGTGAACGTGATCGGAGTGCCGTGCGTGGTCCAGGTGATCTTGCCCGAGAACGTGAACTCGCCCTCGATGTCGGCTGGGGATGCCTCTTCGATCAGCGAACCAGCTGCAGCCGGAAAGGCAACTGTATATAGCGCGTTCGCGCCGCGGGCGCTGGCCGTGGTGACGTCGGGGCCGATCGCGCCGTCGCTTGCGACCTGGCTGCCGAGCGACGGCGGGCCAGCGTTGTTTGCCGAGTTGGTGACGTATCCGAGCCAGGTGCGGTCGGTGCCGGGAACAGAGGTCTCGAAGACGTTCGGCTGGGTCCAGTCCAGAGTGACTGCGGCCGAGGCGCTCGTGGCGCCGACTGCCGCGAGCGACACGACGACGAGTGAGAGAACGAGCGCACGCAAGCTGCGTGACCGAGTTCGATTGGAGGGCATTGGGGTGTGTCCTTTCATTGCAATTTCTGGCTGCCGTACCGAGGCAAGGAGTTCATTAGGCATCCCTAATAAGAAACGGCTACTATATCCGACTTTGCAGGTCGGTTAAGGTAACCCTAATTTCTCCTTGGTAAGGCTCATCGCAATGGCAGACTCAACTCAAGCACCCTTCGTTCCACGGGATATGGGCGGCCACAAGGTCCCCGACAACTCCCCTGCCCGCGACTACCCGACTCCTATCGAGCCGCTCGTCGAGCTCCCGGACCAGCCGCGCCTGAGCGCTGCCGACCAGGCGCGCACGATCGTCGCGGGCGACAGCGTCTGCGTCCTGGCCAGCCTGACCGACGACGGTTCGCCGTGGGCATCGGTCATCCAGTACGCGGTTCTCGAAGACGGCTCGCCCGTGTTCAGCCTCTCCAAGCTTGCTCTCCATGGGCGCAACCTCGCGGCCGACCCGCGCGCCAGTATCGCGCTGGCCGCGCCGGTCCCCGAGGGCCAGGACCAGGGCGATTCCGGCCGGGTCACGCTCGCCGGACGCGTTGAGGAGCCCGGGGGCGACGAGCGCGCGGCAGCCAAGCGCGCCTACTTCGACGCCATCCCCTGGTCAGAGACCTACACGGACTTCGCCGACTTCACGCTCTACGTGCTGAGGATCGAGAAGATCCGCTGGGTCGGTGGCTTTGGCCGCATGAACTCGACCACTCCGGAGCAGTACAAGAACGCCGAGATCGACCCGACCGCCGCGTCGGCCAACCACGCCGTCAAGCACATGAACGACGATCACGCCGACGCGCTGCTCTCGATGGCGCGCGCGTTCTCGGGACACAGTGACGCGACGTCAGCCGTCGTTTTGCGCGCCGATCGCTACGGCATGGATCTCGCGCTTGAGACCCCGCGCGGAAGGACTCCGGGTCGCGTGACCTTCCTCGAGCGCGTCGAGGACAACAACGGCGGCCTGCGCAAGGCAACGGTGGATCTCACCAAGGCCGCGCGCGAAGCGCTCAGCGAAGCCTGACCTTCCCATTCTCCAGCGCCGCGCCGAACGCGAGGATCAATAACGCTGCGATTGCGGCCCATACACCGGTGCTGATCCCTAGTCCAGAAGACTTGGGATCAACTGGCTGCTGGGAGCCGCTCCGGGCAGCGAGGTTTGAGTTCTCGGTGAGCGGCTCGGTGGTGCTGGAAAGCAGGACCTGACCGCTCACCTGTTCGAGCGTCGGTTCGTCGGCACCCGTTACGCGCTTCTTCTTGCGCTTTGGCTTCGTCTGAGACTGCTCCGTGGCTGCGAGATCGCCGCTCCGGGCGTCGCCTTCGGCAGCGCCGCTGGTCGGGGCGCCTGCCGCGTCGTTGGTTCCGCCGCCTACCCGCTTCTTCTTGCTCTTGACTGGCGCGCCGACCTGGACAACGACTACGTCGGGGTCGGTGCGATCGGATCCCACAGTCCCAGCCGCAAGGAGCACCTCATACGTGCCCCGCCTCTTGA
The DNA here is from genome assembly GCA_016185345.1 of Solirubrobacterales bacterium. Taxonomy (GTDB): domain Bacteria; phylum Actinomycetota; class Thermoleophilia; order Solirubrobacterales; family JACPNS01; genus JACPNS01. The sequence continues at coordinate 32,972 of JACPNS010000018.1, forward strand.
AGCGGTGCGAGACCGACGCGCCGGTCGCGCTCTTCCCGTCCTTGAATATCCAAGTGAACTTGTAGGACTCGCCAGCTCCACCCCCGCTGGCAGTGCCGGTGAAGGTGACCAACTCGCCGACTTTCACCTTTTGCCTTGAGGCCTTTGCGCTGACCGACAACGCACCGAGGTCAACTTGTTTGAGCGTCATCGCACCCACGGACACGACGTCGCTGGCATTCGCATCTTCGGCGTTGTACGACGGGCGCACGAATACGAGTTGGTCGCCCTCGGCGAAGATCACGGGTGCCTGGCCGTCGGCGAGCAACTGGATCTTGCTCAGCCGCACAACGCCGCCGCCCGGGCGCACGACGTCGATGCCGCTGTAGACCTCGTCCGCACCGAGCACCGCGAGCAACCGCGCCACCGAGATGCCTCGTACGCGCTTGACCTGCGTCGCCCCGGACGCTCCGCGAATCACGTAGTCATCGTCAACGTCAAACTGCGCTGCGAGCGATTCGAACGAGACTGACTTCGTCCCACCGTTGCGGGGCCCGACAACACTTATGTCTCCTGCCGCCGCGGGCATGGCGGCACCAGCGGAGACCACCAACGCCACAAATGTCGCAATCAGAAGCCGCATTCTGACCGGTGCCTAGACGCCGAACTGGGCGTTGATGCAGCCCCAGTCGAGGTTCGTGCTGTACATGCCGCCGAACGGCCCGGTCGAGCCGACCGACGTCAGGCGATTCTCCAGCAGCGCCGCCGGTGATCCCGGCGTGAATGGCCCTCCCGCAAGCGGCGCCGACGTGTTCACGTTGAAGAGATACGCGCGGCGGCCGTCGGGGTAGTCGGCGTCGATCACGCGCATGTTCATCGTCGTTCCACCGGGCGTGATGACCAGCTCGGCGTAGCCGAAGCTCACATCGAATCGACCCGGGTAGTAGAAGCGCGCGCCGCCGCCGTAGGTCAGAACGCCGGTGTTGCTGGCGGCATCCCACCATCCCCCGGTGAATGGAAAACTGAAGCCGTAGATGTTGCTCACCGCCTGCATGCTGACGCTCGGACAGGCATGAGCGGGCGAGCCCTGGGAGGGGTCGTTGTAGACGACGCCGAGCGAGGTCGCGCCGCCGTAGACCGTCGGCGCCTGTCCGACGTAGTTGACCCACGAGTCTCGCGCCCACCATTGCAGCGCCGGCGAGGTCGCATCGACTGCCGTGCCAGGGCGGGTCGGCAATGTCGGCTCATCCCAAAGCTGTTGATCCGCCGGGCCGCCACCGATCGGGTCCTTCTTGAGCGGCGGGTAGTAGGCCGTCGACCCGCCGGTCAGCGTGCCGAGAGTCTTCGGCTTGTAGCTCTTGAGCGCGAGTGACTTCTTGATCGCCTTCGCCGCCGGGGCGCCAACGCTCAGCTTCGTGGTCAGGAGCCTGATGCTCGTGGTGCCGGAATCGAGCGTGTTGGCCCCGCCCTTCTTCGCAGAGAACACGGTGAAACGAGTGCCGCCGAGTTTGGCGGTGAACTTCACTGAACTCGCGGTGACGCTGACGAGAAATCCCTTTATCTCGACCTTCCGTTTGCCCCTCGAGAGCCGAAGCCCGCCGCGCAGAATCAGCTGACCGTTGCCGGGCTTGGGCATGCTGACGTCGCTGATCGTGAGGGTGAGCGATTTCGACGAAAGCCTGGCCGGCGAGATCGCGCGAAGCTTCACGCCGCCTGCGCGAAGGCCCTTGGATTTCGAACCCAGCGGGATCACAACGGAGTCTCCCGCCGTCGGCGCTGCGGCCTGCGCCGAGGTCGCTACTACGAGCAGCGTCAGGACCGCGAGAAGCGCGGCGAGAATGCGGAATCGGACTTCGGGCTTATACATCTTCAGGCCTTTCCTGGGAGATCGAGTGATGGGGGTCGATCCAAGACACGTGGAGCGCAGTGCGGTCGTCGCTCGAGACCTCAAGAGAGGCGTCAACGCCCCAGACCTCCGAGAGTCGTTCGCGGGTGAGCGTTTCGCGCGGTTCGCCACGAGCGACGGTGCGCCCGTTCGACATGACGACGATCTCGTCCGCGATCGCCGCAGCGAGCGTGAGGTCGTGAACGACCAGCAGCACCGCCATGCCGTCGTCGGCGAGGCCGCGCAGCAGACTGGCAATTGCGACGGTCGCGCCTAGATCGAGCGCGCTGGTCGGTTCGTCTGCGATCAGCACGGGGGCGTCCTGGGCCAGCGCGACGGCAATCTGAACTCGCTGCAGTTCGCCGCCGGAAAGCGTCTGCAGGGCGCGCTCGGCAAACTGCGTGACGCCGGTGCGTTCCATCGCGCGATCGACGGCCGCACGGTCATCGGGACCGACGCGCTGCCAGGGCCGCACGTGTACTGAGCGACCGATCGTCACGGCCTCACGCACGGTGACTCCCGGCGGAACGATCACGCGCTGCGGCACGAACGCTCGGGTGAGCGCGAGCTCCCGGCCGCGCATGGCGTCGATCGGAGTGTCGCCCCAACGAACATCGCCGGCCGCCATCGCCTGAATCCCCGCGAGCGACCGCACGAGCGTTGATTTGCCCGCGCCGTTCGGGCCCACGATCGCCAGGAGCTGACCGTGGCGAAGATCGAGCTCGGCCGCATCCACGATCAGGCGATCGCCGATCCTGACGTCTACGCCACTCGCTGTGAGCGCGCTACTCATCAGGCAGACTTCCGCAAGAGATAGAGGAACATCGGAACGCCGAGGATCACCATGAATGGACCGACCGGCAACTCGATCGGTGCGGCGATCACGCGGGCGATTGTGTCGCCGATCAGCAGCAGCGTCGCTCCGCCGATCGCAGACACCGGAACCACATAGGTATTTCCGGATGCGCCCGAGGCCATCCGTACGAGATGCGGAACGACCAGCCCAAGAAACGCAAGCAGCCCCGCGAGCGATGCGGCCGCTGCGGCAAGCAGCGCGGCAGCAACCCCCGCCCCCAGCCGAATCAGCTGCGGCTTGCTGCCGAGCGAGGCCGCGACCTCATCGCCGAGCGCAAGTCGATCGAGCGGCCTGATCAAACAGAGCGCGCCGATGAATCCAACGATGAAGTAGGGGAGGATCGCCTTCAGGTCGCCCCAACCGTCACTGGTCAATCCGCCCGCGATGAAGAAGAGCACCGACGGCACCCGATCGGGATACGCCACGAGGATCGCGGTGGTCGCCGCACCGAACATCGAGCCGATCGCGATGCCGGCGAGGATCAACTTGTTGACCGAGCCACGGTTCACGCCCGACCACGCGAACGCGAAGACCAGCCCGGCGGCGAGCAGGCCGAAGAACAGCGCGCCCACCGGGAGCAGCGCAATCTGGGCGGGAAAGAGAATGAGGATCAGCACGGCGCCAAACCCGGCGCCGCCGGTCACGCCGACGATGTCTGGCGACGCCAGCTGGTTGTTGAGCGCGCCCTGGAGCAACGCCCCGGCAACGCCGAGCGCCGCGCCAACGACGATCGCCTCGGCCGCTCGCGGCAGACGCAGGTCGATGATGATCTTGTCGGTCGTCGCAGGAACCTCGCCGCCGAACAGCGACTTGAGTACATCACCGAAGGGGATGCTCACCGCGCCGAGCGCGAGCGCGGCAACAAACGCTGCGGCCAGCGCGACCAGCAGCCCAACTACGACGGCGGACCGACGCGCCACCTGGCTACTTCCAGTTCTTCAGGAAGTCAACGCGAACGCGCTTGATCGTGTCGCCGACATCGATGTTCGGCTGAAGAAGTGCGTCGTCGAGTGTGACGTAAACCCTCCCGTTCTGCACGGCCTTGGTGCCCGTCCAGGATGGGTTGTTCTTCAGGTACTTCGAGAGTGACGGGATGTCACTGGCGTTGCCGTGCGGGACCGCAAGGATCACATCGGGATCCTGCTGCACGATGTATTCATCTGAGACCTTGACGAACCCGCCGCTGTCCTTCAGCTCGCTGCCGAGCAGCTTGCCGCCAGCGGCCTCGACGATCGATCCGCCCCAGCTGTTGCCAAGGAAGAGGTACGGAGTGCGGCCGACGCCGAGCACCATCAAGACGCTCGGGCGCTTCTTGATCGGGCTCGGGCTCTTCTTTGTGCCCTTCTTGGCGTAGTTGATCTCCTTGACGGTCTGCCTGTACAGCTTGTCGGTCGCCTGCTTGGTTCCGTAGGCGTAACCCAGGGCGCGGAGTTTCGACGGCACCTGATCCGCAGACGTGGCGTCCATCTCGCGAACCGTGATCGCGAGATCTTCCATCGTCTTCTTGCCCTTCTGCCAGGCGTTGGAGGTGAGCACCACGTCGGGGTCGATCTGGGCGATCTGCTCCATGTTCGGCCCGTTCGGGTGGCTCAGCGCAAGCTGCTTGACACCTTTGAGCTTGGGCGAAATGCCCTTCTTGCCCACGGCCATCGTGCCGATCGCCACCGGCTTGACGCCGACGTTCACCAGCGTGTTCGCGCTGAAAGGCGTGAGCGCAACGATGCGCTTCTTCGAGGAAGCGGCGTTGATCGGACCGGCGGCGGCCAGCGCAGCGACCAGTGCGATTGCGGCGAGCAGTGCGAAGCGTGAGGAGAAGGAGATTCGATTCATCATGGGTCCAGAGTTAGGGTTGCCTTATTTCCGACTACTGTACTAGGTCATACTTAGGCAACCCTTACTCGCCCGACCAACCGCCCCATGCAGATAGAAAACCTCCTCTTTGACATCGCCGAAGCCCTGCGCTATCCGGTGATGATCCTGATCCTCCTGGCGCTGGTTGCTGCGTTGGTTGAGGCCGGCGCGCTGATGGCCGAGCTCTACAAGCGCCGCGGGCGCGGCATCGAGCGCCTCGATTTTGCGATGGCCCACATCCGCTCGTATCTCGCGGTCGGCGACAACCAGTCGGCGCTGAACGTCGTGCACGAGCTCGGCTACAACGACCGCATGTCGGACGCATACGACGCGCTGATCCTCCAGCGAGGCCTGCCCGACAGCGAGGACAAGATCGCCAAGCGGCTCGCCGAGTACGACTACTCATCGCTGAAGAAACTCGAGCGCAGCCGCATCCTCGTGCGCATGGGCCCGGCTCTCGGCCTGATGGGTACTCTGATCCCGCTCAGCCCCGCGCTTGCCGCGCTTGCCGACGGCAACGTCGAGCGCCTGACCACCGACCTTCGCGTCGCCTTCAGCGTCACCGTCACGGGACTGCTGATCGGCATGATCGCCTTCGGCGTCTCGCTTGTGCGTGATCGCCTCTACGCGCAGGACTTCTCAGACGTTGAATACGTCGCCGCCGCACTCGATGACATCCCATCGGCGCCACTCACCCACGCCCAGCAATCCGTGGGACACGCAGCGGCGGGCGCATGAGCAAGCGAGTCACTGCCCGGGCCCGCTCGCACGAAGACCGCGGCGGCGATCCGCTCGACGGACTGGTCAACCTCTTTGACCTCGGAATCGTGCTGGCAGTCGCGTTTCTGTTGGCCGCGCTCAGCTCGCTGAATCTCGAGCCGAGCGTGCTTCAGGGCAAGCCTGCCCAGCAACAGACCGTCCCGAAGGATTCAGTCATCACCAAGCCCGACGAGAGCGTCGAGCAGATCCAGGTCGCGCCCGGCTCGTCAGTCGTCGGTCGTGGCGAAAAGCTCGGCGAGGTCTACAAGCTTTCAGACGGCCGCACCGTGATCGTCAAGCCCAAGGGTGCTACCGGCGCGACCGGTCCCTGACCTAAGCCGGGAGCTCCCAGCGTACGCCGGGAAAGCGCGAGAAGTCGTTGTCGAAAGAGACGACTGGCGCGTCGTACTGAAGTGCGACCGCCGCGACGTACGCATCGTTGACGATGTTCCCTCCGGTGTCCGTGGCCGCCAGCAGTGCTTTCATGCGCGCAAGCTGGTTGCTGTCCGGTACTGCGACGATTGCTCCTGGGGCCGCCAACAGATTCTCGACAGCCTCGACCGCCAGTTCACCGCTCATCGGATTTTCCATTATCGAGCGATGCGTGACTATTCGGATGAACGCCACCAGGTTAAGCCAGGGAAAGAGCAATCGCTCACCCCGCGAGAGGCTCTGGTCGAGCCACGTTCGTGCGATTTGGTGCTGCTTGGTCGACTCGTCCGTCGCGTAGACAAGCACGTTCGTATCGACCAGTTTCATTTGCCCATGTCTCGTTTGCGCATGAACTCGATGTCATCGAGTTCACCAACAAGCGTCGTGGCGTGATCGAGCGGAATACGCGCGCCCAGGTTGTAGGTCTTCGTCCTGAACGGCGTGTTCTGCGGAGGCGCGGGCGCGCCCTCCAGTATCGCCGTGTTCACGGCCTCTTTGAATGAAATCGCTCGCTCGCGCATCAAGTTTTGAAGAGCGGCATCGGCCTCTGATGAGAGCGTGATTGTTGTTCTGCGCATGCGAGCATCATAGCATCATTTTGAATGATGGTTTGACGCGCCGACGCCGCAGCCCCGCCCCCAACTAACCTGACACCCCGTGAGCGAAACAATCGTCATGAAGTTCGGCGGCACGTCCGTCGCCGACACCGATCGCATCAAGAACGCCGCAGCGCGGATCGTTGCCGCGCACGAAAAGGGCAACGAAGTCGTTGCCGTTCTGAGTGCGCAGGGCAAGACCACCGACCAACTCGTCGCGCAGGCCAATGAGATCAGCGAGCGCCCGGTCGCGCGCGAAATGGACATGCTGCTCAGCACCGGTGAGCGCATCAGCTGCGCTCTGGCCGCGATGGCCATCCACGACATGGGGCACGAGGCGATCAGCCTGACCGGCAGCCAGGCCGGGATCATGACCGACACCTCGCACACCAAGGCGCGCATCGTCGATGTCCGCGCCGACCGGATCAAAGAGGCGCTGAGCGCCAACAAGATCGTCCTCGTCGCCGGATTCCAGGGCGTCTCGACCGACTCCAAGGACGTCACCACGCTCGGCCGAGGCGGATCAGACACAACTGCAGTCGCCGTGGCCGCCGCAATCGGCGCCGACGTCTGCGAGATCTACACCGACGTTGACGGCGTCTTCAACGCCGACCCACGAATCGTGCCCAACGCACGCATGCTTCCAGTCATCAGCTTCGAAGAGGTTCTAGAAATGAGCGCGTCAGGCGCTGGGGTCCTTCAACTCCGCTCGATCGAATACGCGCGCAACCACGGAGTGCGCATCCACTGCCGGTCCAGCTTCAAAGAAACCACAGGTACGATGGTCGTCTCTCAGGAGGAAACGATGGAGCAACCACTAGTCACAGCAGTCACCCACGCGACCGACGAGGCGCGCGTGACCGTGCGCGGTGTTCCCGACCGCCCGGGAGTCGCCGGCGAGCTCTTCACCAAGCTTGCCGAGGCGAGCATCAACGTGGACATGATCATCCAGAACGAACCGCTCGGATCCGAGCACCCGGCCGAGATGACCTTCACCGTCCCCAAGGACGACCTGCCCGTGGCGCTTGACACGCTCGACGCGATGGGCGAGTTCGAGTCCGTTGAAAACGATCCGACGATGGGCAAGGTCTCAGTGATCGGCGCCGGCATGCGCTCGCACCCCGGCGTTGCCGCCAAGGTCTTCCGCGTGCTCGGCGAAGAGAACATCAACATCCAGATGATCTCCACGTCGCCGATCAAGATCTCCTGCGTGATCGAGGGCGACAAGGTCCCCGACGCCGTCCGCGCGCTGCACGATGCCTTCGAGCTTGGTGTGGTTGAGGAACAGGCGACAGGAAACTTCAGGCCGGTCGCTCCGTAATGAGTTACCGCGTCGCAGTTGTTGGTGCCACAGGCGTTGTGGGCACCGAGATGCTCCGCATCCTTGTGGACCGCGGTTTTCCCGCGAGTGAGATCGTGCCGATGGCCTCTGCCCGCTCGGCCGGCAAGACCGTTCCGATCGGCGGCGAGCAGGTCACGGTCGTCGAACTCGCAGACGGCAACCTCGACGGCTTTGATATCGCAATCTTCTCGGCCGGCGGCGGCACCTCTGCCGAGTGGGCCCCGAAGTTCGCTGCCGCAGGCGCGATCGTGGTCGACAACTCCTCGCACTGGCGCATGTTCGATGACATCCCGCTCGTCGTCGCCGAGGTCAACCCAGGCGCGCTCGACGCGATCAACGAGCCCGGCTCTAAGCGAATCATCTCGAACCCGAACTGCTCGACGATGCAGATGGTCGTGCCGCTCAAGGCCCTGCATGAGGCCGCAGCTCTCCAGCGCGTCGTCGTCACGACGATGCAGTCGGTCAGCGGCACCGGCAAGGCAGCGATCGACGAGCTCCGCGCAGAGACCGCTGCGATCGTCAACGACCAGAACCCTCCGGCCCCGCACAGCTACCCACACCAGATCGCCTTCAACGTGATCTCCGCCGCCGGTTCATTCAAAGACGGAAGCGACTACACCGACGAAGAGACCAAGCTGATCAACGAGACGCGCAAGATCATGTCGCTTCCGAATCTTGCGGTCACCGCTACGTGCACTCGTGTGCCGGTTTACGTCGGCCACAGCGAGTCGGTGAACATCCAGACCGAGCTTCCGCTCTCGGCAGATCAGGCGCGCGAGCTGCTCGCGGCCCAGGACGGCGTGCGCGTCGTTGACGACCCAGCATCAATGACCGTCCCGATGCCGATCGACGCCGCCGGAGAAGACGACGTGCTGGTCGGCCGAATCCGCGTTGACGAATCGGCACCGAACTCCTTGAACCTCTTCATCGTCGGCGACAACCTGCTCAAGGGCGCGGCCCTGAACGCAGTGCAGATCGCCGAAGCGTTGGTTTCGCGCAAGCTCATCTAGGCGTACTCGGCAACGCCTGCCGCGAGCTTTACCGGCTGATCTGCTCCTCGCGAATCTCAGCGATCCGCGTCTCAGTGGATTTGTCGAGCGCCCGCGCAACGATCGGATAGGTGATCAGCTCGAAGGCGACGAAGCCGATGACGAGCGCGATCAGGTACGGGGCATCTACGAGCCAGAGGATGAGCGCAAACATCGGCGTGTAGAAGAGCGGCGAGAGCCGCAGCAGCCGCTTGAGCTTGGCGTTGGACTCGCGCGCCTCTTCTTCTGTTGCCGGCGGATCAATCTGCGAGGCCATCGAGATCCTTTTCGATCTGCCTGCGCAGAGATTCTGAGTCGTAACCCCCGCCCACGGTGATCGTGTAACGAGAGTTCTCGCTCGAGAAGCTGAGTGTGGTCATGGTGAAGTCATCGTCCCGATTGTGTTCCCACTTGCTGCAACGTTCAGCTTCATGCCCAGCGGTTTGAGCACGTCGCGCGCGCCCTGCGCACTTTGTTCCAGATCGGCTGGCGTGAGGGCGGGCATGGCGCCTGACGTCGCGCCGTCCCCAAGCTCAATCCGTCCGATCCGTATCGAGACGTCGCCGACCTTGTCGCCGCCGGTCGCAGCGCTGATGCCGTTCCCGCCGTCCACGTCGACAGTGACATCAGAGACCTTCACTCCAGACGCTTTCGCGATCGTGGCGATGCCCTCGATGATCTGGTCGCGTCCAGCCCCCGCCGCGACCGCCGGATAAACGACGAATGAGCCGATCAACACCAGCACGATCAGCGTGCCCGCAGTTATTCCCAGAATCTTCTTCATCGTGGACGCGGCGCGTACTTTACGCGCCCACGAGCTCGCTCGTGCAATGAGCGCAACGTTTGGCCGCGTAGGGAATTTCGCTCAGACACTCTGGGCAGTCCTTGACGTCTGGATCGTCCCCGCGCTTGACTCGCTCGGTCCAGACATTCATCGGTTTCACGACGACGAAAAAGATCGCCGTAGCGACCGAGAGGAACGCAATCAGCGCGTTGAGGAAGCTGCCGTAGCGAAAGACGCTGTCGTTGATCGTGAAGGTCAGACCAGAGAAGTCCGGCTGACCGAATATCGCCGCGATGATCGGCGTCACGAGATCCTTCACCAACGAATTGATCAGAGCGGCGAATGCCGTCCCGATCACAACCGCGACGGCAAGCTCAACGAGATTGCCCCGACTGATGAACTCCTTGAACTCTCCGAGAATGCTGGTCATGACTCTGCCCTTCCTTCTTCTGTGATCGCCAGTGCTCACGCCGCTCGGGCGTCATGTGTTCAATTGAATAGCGCAGAGCCGTGCGCGGCATGTTCGCCGCGTGTTCGCCGAGGAAGACCTCGAGCGCGGCCTCGTCACGCTTTCCGGCTTCGCGCAACATCCAGCCGACGGCCTTGTGGATCAGGTCCTCCCGATCATTGAGAAGTTGTTCGGCGATCGCAAAACATGGAACAAGATTGTCCGACTTGGTGAAGCACCAGGTACTCACGATTGCGATCCTACGATCCCAGATCAGGTCGGACGTGGCGAGCAGGCCGAGCGGCTCGGGATTGTGAGTGCTGAGCAGATACCCGCCGACGACGTCCCGGCACGAAAGGTCCACGAGGTCCCAGTTGTTGATCCGGTCGGTGCGGGCGAGGTAGAAGTCGTACAGCTCGCGCGCCTCATCAAGGTCGGCACGTTTGGATCGTTCGGTAAGAATTATCAGCCCAACGCTGCGGTGTTCGTGCACCTCGCTTGCAAGCAGCTTGTCGATCTCTTCGAGGGCCAGCTCCCGATGGTGCTTGGCGAGTTTCCGCTGGACCGGGACCTTCACTCCGACGAAGACGTCGCCCTCGCCGTACTCGCCGGGAGCGGTCTTGAAGAAGCGCTGAAGGATTTTTGCGTCCTCGGGATTGCCGAGGGCGTCGATCTGTTGCATGACGGCCGAGGCACCCACGGCCCCAAACTACTACTCAGGATTGATAGACCGCTTCAGGCGCGACCAGGCGTCGTCGAGATCCGTGGTGAGATTGATGCCGCCGACCAGCGCCACAGGGTCCTCTAACGGGTCAGGCTGCACCGCGTCGAAGCCGAACTCCGCGTGCACGGGACGGTGATCCTGCGCGGTGACGCGCCCCATTCGCTCAAGCGCTTCCAACTCATTCCTGATCGATTCAGCCACGCGATGATTCAATCGCCCCGAGCGGCGGAAGAATCACCAGGATCCGGTGGTAGTCGTTCCTCTGCAACCGCCTCTGGTCTGTACGCGAGTGCAGATCCTCGTGATCACGCCGTTGGCTGCGCGCTGAATCGCGAATGTGTTCCCGGATGCCGAAGTCGCACGGACGCAGTAGCGCGTGGCATCCGCCGTGGACGTGCATGAACCTGCCGAACCGCTCCGGCCGATCGACACAGTCGTACCGGCGCCGCAACCATTGGTGCGGATCGAGCCTTCGAATGCGGTGAGGCTGGCGATCGTCACGCCCGTGTAGACCGACGTGTTCTGATACATGATGTGGCCGGCCATCGCCTTGTTCATCGTCGACACCATGCTCTTGGCGCAGGCGTCGCTGCCTTTGCTTCCCTGCGAAAGGAACGACGGAATCGCGATCGCCGCGAGAATCCCGATGATCAGGATCACTACGAGAATTTCAATCAACGTGAACCCCTGCTCGCTGTCTGAGCACGGTGGGTTGTTCTGCCTCATTCAAGCTCCTAAGTATTTGCCCCCCGGTACTACGCCGAGTTGATCGGTTGCATCTGCAAATACCTTAAATCGATGAATGGCCCCTTAACGGAAGAAGACCGCCGTAGCGGTCTCCCTCGAGCTCAGCATCCTCCCCCATGTCGGTGCTGAGAGCTTTGTGCGGGCGCCGCCCAAATTCTGCGTGCAGCCCATCCCCAGCTGTTCGGTTCGAACCCCAATACGAAGCCGATCAGCTGTTGACAAGTGTAGTCGACGTGTGAGCGCGGTCACACAAAAAACGAGGAAAATATTTCGGGTCTGCCGCGGTGGGGAGCGCGTGTCCGGGGTGGTTCAGGACCGAGCTGGGCGTCGCCCGCGGAGGAGTAGATGGCAGCGCCATCGACGACGACGTGGGTGGCGATCCAGCGGCGCGTCCTGGACCGCATCCGGGCATGCGATCCCTGCCGGGGCAGGCCCTTACGCGTTCGCGGCCATCAAAGCGACCTTTTCGGCCACTTCTCCGGTAGAGACGACATGCTTGCCCATGCCGAGCTCTTTCGGCTCAAAACCAAGTGCAAGTCCGACGAGCTGCGGGAAGTGCAGCACCGGGATGCCGAGATCGCGGTCCACGAACTTCTGAGCCTCTGGCTGCTGGAGGTCGAGGTTCAGGTGGCAGAGCGGGCACGGCGTGACGAGCGCGTCGGCGCCGGCGTCGATCGCGTCACCAAGATGACGTCCGGCTTGTGTAAGCGACGTCTTCTTGTTCATCGTGATGACCGGGAATCCGCAACACTTGTGGCTTCCCGAGTACGGCACTGCTTCCGCGCCGACTGCGGTGATCACCTGCTCGAGGTACTCGTCGCGGTGCGGGAACTCCTTGTAACCAAGACGGTCGGTCGGGCGAATGATGTAACAGCCGTAGAACGGTGCGATGCGCAGGCCGGTGAGCGGTCGCTTGACCAGGCTCTGGACCTTCTCGATTCCGATGTCCTCGACGAGGACCCAGAGGAAGTTCTTGTTCGTGACGCCCTTCTCGTACTTCAGGTTCTCGGGCGCGAGGTTCTCGTTGATCATCTCGCGATACTCGGAAGAAGCGTCGAGGCGCTCCTGGCACTCGGACTGCGCGCCCTGGCAGGTCGAGCAGATGTTCATCATCAGCTCGGCGCCGTCGGTGGCCTGGGCCATCGCGAAGGTGCGGGCGTTCAGGGTGTCGGCAAGCTCTTGGTTGTGCTCGGCGATGACGCCGGCGCCGCAACAGTTTGCGCGGTCGAGCTCTGCGAGCTCAAGGCCGACCCTCGGGGCGACCAGCTCCATCGATCCGTGCAGTTCAGGCGTGAAGCCGCGCGAAACGCAACCGGGCCAGTACGCGACCTTCATGCGCCTTCTCCTTCAGTCGGTGCGGCGGCGACAACTTCTGGAGCAGTCGGCTCGTCGTCGATCATTTCTGCTTCGTCACCGACGATGTACAAGTTCAGCTCGATGCGCTCGGGGCGACCTTCGACCTTCTCGTAGATGTCCTTGATCTTGTCGATGTCGGGAAGTCTGTGGTGGTGCAGGACCTTCGGGATCGTGACCTTGCCGGAGGCAAGTCCGCGGAGTGCTGTCGGCAGCGAGCCGATCAGGTTCTTCTGCGCGTCCGGATTCAGCTTGCCGAGGATGCCTTCGCCGTATGAGTCCGGAAGCAGCTTGGCCTCGTGCAGGGTGCCCCACTTCTCGATGATGCTCACGAATGCCTTCTCGTGGCGGTAGCCGTTGTTGTGGTCCTTGATCGCGTAGTCGCCGGTTGCGCGGCGGCGCAGGCGCATGATCTGGTTCATCGGCGCGACGCCCTTCGGGCAGACCTCGACGCACTTGAAGCAGTGCGTGCAGTCGTAGATGCCGGACGGGTCGTTGGCCAGGTGGACGAGGCGATCCTTGGTGGCCGAGTCGCGCGGGTCACCGACGAAGCGATAGGCCTTGGCGGATGCGGCCGGTCCGATGAACTCCGGGTCGGCCTCCATCGAAAGACAGTCAGAAACGCATACGCCGCAGTGGATACAGGCCATCGACTGGGTGACGTCAACCATCGCCTCGTGCGGCACGACGTATTCACGCTCTGGCGGGTCGCCTGCCGGGACGAGCCACGGAACGACGCGGTCAACCTTCTTCCAGTGGACTGCGTCCATGTCAACGATCAGGTCCTTGATGACGGGCATGTTGCCCATCGGCTCGATGTCGATCGTCACGCCGTCTTCGGCGGTGGCGACGGCATCGCGAAGAAGTGTGTTGCAGGCGAGCGCCGGGTTTCCATTGATGCGCACGCCGCAGGAACCGCAGATCGCTGCCTGGCATGAACAGCGAATGCCGATCGAGCCGTCCTGATCGTTGCGGGCCTCGAGGATCGCATCCAGGACCGGGCGGTGGCCCTCCATCTCGATGTCGAATGTCTCGAAGTAGGCCGGCTTGCCGGTCTCAGGAGAAAAGCGGCGGATGTTGAGGGTGTACTTCGGCATGGGGTTCCTCTTTACAGAAACTAGCTAGTAAGTCCTGGCCTGCGGCTGCCACTGCGTGATCGTCACAGGGCTGTATTCGATCGTCGGCTCGCCATCCTTGAGCTTGATGTCGATGTGCTTGAGCCATTCCTCGTCGTTGCGCTCGGGGAAATCGGTGCGGAACTGGGCGCCGCGCGATTCCTTGCGCTCGATCGCTCCGAGGACAATCGTCTCGGCGATGTCGACCATGTAGCCGAGTTCGATCGAACCGAGCACGTCCTGATTGAAGACGGTGCCCTTGTCGTCGATCGTTGCCGTCTTTGCCTCTTCTTTCAGGCGGCGGACAACTTCGAGTGCTTCTTGTAAACCGGCTTCGTCGCGATAGACGGCGACCTTCGCGTCCATGATCGCGCCAAGCTCGGCCTTCACATCAGAGACGCGGCGGCCGGTGCCGGGCTCGCGGTTGATGCGCTCGTCGATCTCGTCGCGGACCTGGTCGAGGCGCGAGGCGGAAACGTCTGGCATGTTGCGCTGCTTGGCAACGGCTGCGGCGTGGACACCGGAGCGCTTGCCGAAGATCAGCGTGTCGAGCAAAGAGTTGGCGCCCAGGCGGTTGCCACCGTGGACTGAGACGCAGGCGACCTCGCCAGCGGCGTAGAGGCCCGGGATGTCGGTCTGACCATCGACGTCGGTCTTGACTCCGCCCATGATGTAATGCTGGCCGGGCTTGACCGGGATCGGCTCCTTGGTGATGTCGATACCGGCGAAGTCGCGGCCGACCATGACGATCTCGCGCAAAGCCTCGTGGATGCGCTTCTTCGGGACTACGGTCACGTCGAGGTGGACTGAGCCGTCGGGGAAGCCGCGTCCTTCGTTGATCTCGGTCTGCTCCGCTCGCGACACAACGTCACGCGAGGCGAGCTCCATCTTGTTAGGCGCGTCCTTCTCCATGAACCGCTCGCCGAGGGCGTTGTATAGGTGCGCGCCCTCGCCGCGGGCGCCTTCAGTGATCAGCAGTCCGTTTCCGAGCAGCGTGGTCGGGTGGTACTGGATCATTTCCATGTCCATCAACGATGCGCCGGCGCGATAAGCCATCGCCTGACCGTCTGCGGTGCAGACGAGCGCGTTCGTGGTGGGCTTGTAGATCTGCCCCGAGCCGCCGGTCGCGAGGATCACGGTCTTGGCCTTGAAGACCTCGAGTGAGCCGTCGCGGATGTTGCGCATGATTGCTCCGCTGCAACGTCCGTCGTCGTCGGTCGTGATGTCAACCGTGAACCACTCTTCGTAGCGGTCGATCGAGTCGCTGTACTTGAGCATCTGCTCGTAGAGCACGTGGAGGATCGCCTGCCCGGTGATGTCTGCCACGTAGTAAGTGCGTGCTGCTGATGCTCCACCGAATGCGCGTGTTCCAAGGAGGCCCTGGTCGTTGCGGTGGAATGTGACGCCGAGGTGTTCGAGGTGCAGGATCTCGTCCGGCGCCTCGCGGCACATGATCTCGATTGCGTTCTGGTCGCCGAGATAATCGGAGCCCTTGACGGTGTCAAAAGCGTGCGACTCCCAAGAGTCATCGGGGTTCAGCGCGGCGTTGATTCCGCCTTGTGCCGCGTTCGAGTGGGAACGCACCGGATGGATCTTGCTGATGATGCCGACAGTCACACCCTGCTCCGCGGCAGCGAGGGCGGCTCTTTGGCCGGCGAGTCCAGCTCCAATTACAAGTACGTCGTGTTCAGGCAAGGCGCGGCGAGTATAACCATTGCGCCGTTTACCAAATTTTCAGCTAATTTGTTTCTGAGTGCTGATTGATCCCCACATAACGCTGATGCGCACTGCGCCGCAAGGTCGCGCGATCTACGCAGGCGCGATGCGTCGAGTTGCCGAACGCAGTGAGCCCCCGCCAACCCCTCCGCTGCATTTCACTGGGATGCGGGCCGGCGAGTTTCTGGTCGGGACTGTGTTTCTGGATCCTCGTGCGATGAGCGACATGTTCACCAGCTACACGGCACCGGAGTCTGCCAGCGAGATGAACGCGTTGGGTACTCCGGTCGACATTGCCCGATCCGAGTATGAACTCGACCAGCTGTTCATCGAGGAGAGTGCTCGGACGGCGGCGTTCGGGTTCGTTCCGGCAGACGGGATCGCCGCGTGCACATCAGAAGTCATCGCGCCGTCGCCCGAGACGTACTGGCAGATCGTTGAGGCTGGTCGATGGTTTGATCACCCGGTGCCGGGCCGAATTGCGCATATCGCGTACCGCAGCGGCGCGGCCATGCATGCGATCGGCTTCTGGGAGAGTCGGGAGATCGGCCACGCCTGGTACCGCGATCACATGTTCAGCGCCATGGAAGGATTGGAGCCCGGAAAGCTTGACGAGCAGTCGCTCGACGCGAGCTGGATCGAACTCGACACGTTCGTCATCGCCGAAGGCATCGAGGAACCAATGCGGCACTTTGCCCGTAGCGCCGATGGACCGGTCCCGATCTCGACGCTCACACCGCCGCGCGACTGAGGGTCGCGCTCAGTTCTGCGGCGAAGCGGCGGGAGGTTCGCTGGTCTGTGTGGCGCGCGCGATCGCGTCTCGCAAGGCTCGCTGGACCTGCTCGATGGTGATCACGCCGCTCAACAGGCCATCGCTGTCTATTGCCATCAGCGAGCCATAGTCGCGGATCTGCTCGTTTGCGAGCAGCGCGGTCAGCGGCGTGTCGTCGCGGACCGACCGCTCTGACGTTGAATGGGGTGCGATCAATCCGTTGACGATCGTGGCCGTGCGGGCGTCTTCCGAGATGCGATCGACCGAGTGCTGCTCGATCAACCCGATGAAGCGCCCGCTCTGATCGACGACCGGAAACCACGGCCAGCGGTAGCGCCAGAAGTACTCGTCCAGCGCGTCCTGCACGGTTGCTTCGGCAGGGATGACCACCGGCTGGCGATCCATCACGTCGGCCACTCGCAGGTCGCGCGCCTCGCCGAGCACCGAGTTCTGCATCGATGCCCCGCGGGCCGACTGGGCGAGGGTCCAGCCCATGAAGATGAAGAGGAATCCGCTGAGCGGAGCGCGGAAGATCAGCAATACGCCGAGTCCGACGAGCACGTAGCCGAAGTACGTACCGAGCGTTGCTGAGATCTTCGTCGCGCGCTGCTCGTTGCCGGTGATCTTCCAGATGATCGAGCGCGCGATACGGCCGCCGTCGAGCGGGTAGGCCGGAATCAGATTGAAAAAGAGCAGGAACACGTTGATCCAGCCGAGCGTGGTGAGCGCGACTATCCAGGGCTGCTGACCGGCAGTGATCTGCAGCGGCTCGAGTTCTGAAGTGGGACCGGGGTTCAGGCCGTACGCGGCGCCAAGCAATCCGATCGCGAGTGCGAGTGTGACCGCCGGACCCGCCGCCGAAACGCGAAACTCCACGCCAGGGCTTTCCGGGTCGCGATCCATCTTCGCCAGTCCACCAAGCAGCCAGAGCTCGATGCCGAGGATTCCGATGTTGTTTCTTCGAGCGACGATTGCATGGCCGAACTCATGCAGGACGATCGAGGCGAAGAACGCGAACGCGACGCCGACGCCGTACGCAAATGCCAGGTTGCGCTGTTCGGGGCCGAGCAGCTGCTGGTAGTCGTCAACCATCACGAACATCACGTAGCCGAGCGCGAGCAGCCAGCTCCAGTCAACCGAGACCTGGATTCCCCAGGCCCGGAAGAACGGCATTGATCTACCTCCGCCAAACATGCGTGCAGTTTGTCAGGCCGCGCGAATAGTCCGTGACACTAAATCGGCCTGAGCTCGTCTGTATAGATGTGAATAAAACTTATGAACACCTATCGTCCAGCCGACTTCTCCGACTCTTCATCAGCGTGACCGTGGCCCTCACCGCAACCCTCTTGATCTGGAGCGAAGGGGCATCGGCCAAAACCATCGCCACGAAACCGACTTCGTCGGCCAATCCCGTCACCTATGGCAAGACCATTCAGGTGACCGGAGCACTCAAGGGCAACCCATCGGCCGGCATCGGCGTGGAACTGCAGGCGAGCCCGTTTCCCTACACGACTTACACCTCGATCAACGGTGCAACGACGACGAGCACCGGCGCGTACGCGTTCAGTGTTCAGCCGCTGATCAACACGCGGTACCGCATCATCACCACCACAGTTACACCGCAGCTGATCAGTGATGCACTGGCGCAGGTCGTCAACCAGCGCGTCTCCTTCTCGGTCAGCGACAAGACGCCCAACAAGGCCTCCTTGGTGCGTTTCTACGGCACCGTCACTCCGGCGCGAGATGGAAGCAACGCGTCCTTGCAGCGACGCTCCAGTACTGGCGTTTGGGCGACCGTCAAACGAATCAAGCTCACTGACGCTGGAGACATCCGCTCGTCCTACAGCAGGCGCGTACGTGTCTACAAGGACGGGACCTACCGCGTGAGGATGGCCCCCACCGCGAGTCTCGGTGCCGGAACTTCAGCTACGCGCACGCTCAGAGTCAATTAGCTCAACCCAGTGAGACCGCTTTGGCAGCCGCCGCGAGGGAACCGCGGTGGCTCGCCAATTCGCGCTACTTTTTGCAGCGGATAAGCGACGCTGGCGCGCCCTCTTCAGATCTGCGCGCCGACTGATCGCTCGCCACCCTTTTTTTTGTCTGCCGACGCAGACCTATTTTCTGCGTCGGTCCCCAACCTAAGGAGTTCCCTTCCGTCATGAGCAGAAAGAAGATCACGGTCGTAGGCGCCGGCAACGTAGGCGCGACCTGTGCGCAGCGTCTGGCTGAGCGTGACTACGCAGACCTAGTCCTCGTCGACATTGTCGACGGCATCCCGCAGGGCAAGGCCCTCGACATCAACCAGTCCGGTCCGATCGTCGGGTATGAGCCAAACGTTGTCGGCACGACCGGCTACGAGGAGACCGCCGGCAGCGACATCGTCATCATCACCTCCGGTTTCCCGCGTCAGCCGGGCATGAGCCGCGACGACCTGCTCGCCAAGAACAAGGAGATCGTCGGCGGCGTCGCCAAGGAGGTCGCCGAGCGCTCTCCCAACGCGATCGTCATCGTCGTCACCAATCCGCTCGACGCGATGTGCCACGTGGCCTACGACGCAACCGGCTTCCCGCGTCAGCGTGTCGTTGGCATGGCCGGCGTGCTCGACTCAGCCCGCTTTCGCACGTTCCTCGCCTGGGAGCTCGGCGTGTCGGCCCAGGACGTCACGGGCTTCGTGCTCGGCGGCCACGGCGACACGATGGTCCCGGTCGTCTCCTACACCAACGTCTCCGGCATCCCGGTCTCGCAGAAGATCAGCGCGGGCCGCCTTGAGGAGATCGTCCAGCGCACCCGTGACGGCGGCGCCGAGATCGTCAAGTTCCTGCAGAAGGGCAGCGCCTACTACGCGCCGTCAGCGGCAGCCGTCGAGATGTGTGACGCGATCGTCTTCGACCAGAAGCGTGTGATCCCATGCGCTGCTCTGTGCGAGGGCGAGTACGGCCTGAACGGCCTGTTCGTAGGCGTGCCGGTGAAGATCGGCGCCGAGGGCGTCGAGGAGATCATCGAGATCGAGCTGACGGATGACGAGACTGAGCAGCTGAAGAACTCGGCTGGTGCGGTTGAGGAGCTGGTAGAGGCTCTGGCCCGCGTCTAGCCCGCTTTTGGTTGTTCGTTTGAACTTGCCCCGTCGGCTCTTTGCTCGGCGGGGCTTTTTCGTGGAGTCGTCGAGTTTGGCGGCGAAGGGTGAGGCCGCGATGGTTGATCGGTCAGCCGCCCGAAGGGGATCGACCGAGGGGCGGAAGGGCGATTCGCATACACAACGGGCAAGTGCTCCAAGGTCGACGCCGCGGGCGCAGACCGTGGAAGATTTCCCCCAGACCTGAGCCATCCACCGTCCTCCGCACGGCAACAGCCTCCAGAATCCCCGCTCTTTGCAGCGAACCAATTCACCCCGGAAAACAAAATTGTTGCGATTTGCGAACTCACCGCGCAACCGCTCCAGCGACCTGCGCTAGGTTGGAAACCAATCGCGAAACGGTGCTCCAGAGAACACCGTCAGCTCCATATTTCAAAGCCTCGCGCCGAGTGCTCGAGCGACTGCAGTCGTGGTCGCAAAAAACCCGCGCGCACAGAGAAGCTCCATTCACCTTGAATCCAGCCATCGCACCAGCAGCCGCCCGCGCGCAGCGCCCAACCAAGCCAGCGCGCCCCACGCAGATCTCCTGCGACGACTGCTACTTCCACCAGAACGATCTCTGCGCGCTGGACAAGGCCAAGCCCTGCCCGACCTTCCGTGCCGCGGCGGAGAACCTCAAGCCGCCGCAACAGCTGAGCTTTGTGTTTCGTCAAGAACGCACGCGTTCGGCATGGGTCTTCGCTCAGCCGCGCTGAGCAAACTCGCTCCAGAACGCTGCGACACTCTCCCCCGCATGAGGGAACGGCGAAACTGTTGACATGCGCGTAACGGTGCTTGGAAAATCACCCGCCTGGCAGGACGCCGGCGGTGCTTGCTCTGGCTACCTGATCGAGGATGGCTCGACCTGCCTGCTCAACGACTGCGGCAACGGCGTCTTCTCGAAGCTCCGCCGCGTGCGCGACTACACGCGTGTCGATGCCGTCGTGATCAGCCACATGCACGCGGATCACTTCTTTGACTTGATCCCGTATGCCTTCGCGCTTGTCTACGCGCCGCGCCAGCAACCCGTGCCGGTTGCGCGCTGGTCCGGTGTCGCAAACCCTCCACGCCCGCCGCTCTACCTGCCGCCGGGCGGACTCACGGTCGTCAACGGCGTGATTGAGGCGATTGGTGCCGAAGGCCTGATCGAGCAAGCCTTCGACGTTCACGAGTACGACCCAGCTGAAGAGCTCACGATCGGCGAGCTCACGCTCACCTTCCAAGCCGTCCCGCACTACATCCCGACCTGGGCGATCAAGTACCTCGACAGCGCAGGCAAGGCGTACGTGTTCGGCGCCGACCACAAACCAAATGACGAGATCGTCGAGTTCGCCAAGGACGCCGATCTGCTCGTCCTTGAGTCGACACTCCCGCGCCCGGAACGCTCGGGCGAGCGCGGGCACATGACCCCCCAGGAGTCCGGCGAGCACGCCAATCGTGCCGGAGCCAAGCGACTCGTCCTCACGCACATGTCCGACGAACTCGACCAGCTGTGGGCCAAGACCGAAGCCGAGGATGCCTTCGGCGGACCAGTCGCCGTCGCCGGCGAGGGTTCGGTATACGTCCTCTGACTCCCAGCGAAGACGCCCCATGCTGAAGCTCGTATATGGCTGCCTCGCCTTCTCGCTCATCGCGGGCGTGATCATCTTTGTTCTGGCGGTCGAGCAGGGTCGGAACTTTCGCGGGATGACCAAGACGATGGGCGACGCGATCTCACAGGGCGCGACGATTCTCGATGCCGACAAAAACGGCGCGATCACCCAGACCGGCAACGGCCGCGTGAGGGGTTACGGCCGCGATGGCAACTCTCGGTGGGAGAGCAAAGTGGATCGTTTCGCTGAAGGCCCGAGCAACCCCTTTGGTGCGGGCTCGAACGACGCATCGGCGTGGTGCACCGAGAATTGCCCAGAAGCCCTCGTTGAGTTTGATCGCGACTTCACTGCGTTCGGCGGGGCAGATCCAGCGCTCGCACGGGCCCTGGGGGACCGCGCTGCGAAACCCGATGACATTCTCGGCTTCGCAGGCGCGAAGACGGTCTTCCTGCGCAAACTGATTGAAGGCTTCGCTCAGCCGCGTTTGATCGTGACCGAAGTCGGAAAATCCGACGCCGTACTTGATGTGATCAACCCCTCAGAGATTCAACCCGAGCGCGCACGCGACCGCGTCGTCTCGGGCTCCTCGGCGGGCAAGGTCGGCACCCTGAACCAGATCGTCCGCAAAGACGGAGCGTGGCGCGTGGAGGGACGCTCGATCAGCGAGGCCGGATTGAAGAACGTCTGCGTGAGCGAGAATGACGCGTGGGTTGGCGCGGTGACCACGCGCATCAGCCGGTTCGCGAGCGGCGCAAAGCCGCGCTCGTCATTCGGTCCGCCGATCACGACGGGCACCTGCATGGTCGACCAGCGGGGCATCACAGCCATCTACACCACGTCCGCCGAACCGAGCAAGCTTCAGGCCGCGCGTTACGCGGCAAATGGACGCAGGTTGTGGTTGCATGACTTCGGTGCGCAGCGACTGCTCAGTCCTGCTGGCTCACCCAACATCGTCACGCAGGCGGCCGACGGCATCGTGACGGCGCTCGACTCAGTGAGCGGCCGCACGATATTCGAGCGCGAAGTAGCCGGCCGACCGTTCGTTGGAAAGGACGGATCGATCGTTATTGCAAATCGCCAGGGCGACCCTCAGTGGCTGCGCGACGGCAACACTCGCGCGCGTTGACCCAGATCTCGTGAACGAGCACCTCGGCCACGCCCCGCCATCGCGCAAGCGCGATTGAACGCCGATCGGCACCGGCCAGTGCGGACGGCGGCTAATTTTCCCCACATGCGTGACGACGACATCTTTGCCAACTTCGAACGCATGCGCAGGCAGCTCGACGAACTGTTCGGGCACAGCTGGGAGCGCGTCGGAGTTGCAAGTAACAAGCGCCGCGGCTTCTCGCCGAAGGTCGATGTCTACTACTGCGGCGACCCGCCAAAGGCGATCGTCACTGCTGACCTCGCTGGAATCTCGATTGAGGATGTCGCTCTGGAGATCCAGGGCCGTCGCCTCGTGATCGGTGGCGAGCGCTCGCACGGCGAAGAGACCAACCGCCTCTACCAACAGATCGAGATCGAGCACGGCCGCTTCCGCCGCGTGATCGAGCTCGGCGCGGATGTCGTCGCCGACGCCGCAACTGCGACCTACGAGGACGGCCTCCTGCGCATCGAACTTCCACTCGCCGAGCCGGAGAAGATCTCGCTCACGCCGGTCAAGAAGACCACCCGCTCGGGCGGTGAATCCTGATGGCCGACGACAGCATCATCGAGATCATCTCGTCCGGCGAGCCGGTGCAGGTCGAGTTCGGTGGATCGAGCCTGCCCGATGTCCTGCCCGTCCTGCCACTGCGCGAGACCGTCACCTTTCCCGACACGCTGACCCCGCTTGCGATCGGTCAGGATCGGTCGGTCGACCTTGTCAACGACGTGCTCGCCGGTAATCGCATGATCGCGATGGTCGCGAGCACCGATCCGGACAACGAGACGCCCGGCCCCGACCAGCTCTACAAAGTTGGCGTCGCCGGGACGATCCAGCGGATGATGAAGATGCCCGACGACACGCTCCGCGTGCTTGTCCAGGGATCCCAGCGCATAAAAATCGACGACTACACGAGCACGACGCCGTACCTGATCGCACGCGTCACCGAGCTACCCGATCAGATCGAGGAGTCAACCGAACTTGAAGCGCTCGTGCGCTCGGTTCAGGGCTCGTTCAACCAGATCGTCGAGGGCGTGCCGTACCTACCCGAAGAATTGATGGTTGCCGTTGCAAACGTCGACGACCCTTCGGCGCTCGTGCACGTGATCGCGGGATCGCTTCGCCTCAAGACCGAGGAAAAGCAGGAGCTGCTCGAAGAGGTCGACGTGACCAAGCGACTGCGCAAGCTCGCGTCGTTCCTCGCTCGCGAGGCCGACGTCATTGCCATGGGCGCAAAGATCCAGAGCCAGGTCCAGGACGAGGTCGACAAATCGCAGCGCGAGTTCTTCCTGCGCCAGCAGCTCAAAGCGATCCAGGACGAACTCGGCGAGTCCGATCCAGATGCCGCCGAGGCCGCGGACCTGCGGGAACAAATCGAGGCCGCAGCACTTCCAGTGGACATCCGCAAAGCGGCCGACCGCGAACTCGAGAGGCTCGAGCGGCTGCCCGCGGCCGCCGCTGAGTACGGAGTGATCCGCACCTATCTCGAGTGGATCGTCACGCTTCCATGGAACACGCGCACCGAGGACAACCTCGATCTCAAGCACGCCCGCAAGGTCCTTGACGACGATCACTACGACATCGAGAAGGTCAAGGACCGCCTGATTGAGTTTCTCGCAGTGCGCAAGCTCAACCCCGACGCGCGCGGCACGATTCTCTGTCTGCTCGGACCGCCGGGTGTCGGAAAGACTTCGCTCGGCCGATCGGTCGCACGCGCGATGGGTCGCGAGTTCGAACGCATCTCGGTCGGCGGCGTACGCGACGAAGCCGAGATCCGCGGTCACCGACGCACCTACATCGGCGCGCTGCCGGGCTCGATCATCCGCGCGATGCGCGACGCCGAGACCAACAACCCCGTGCTGATGATCGACGAGATCGACAAGATGGGCAACGACTTCCGGGGCGACCCGGCCTCGGCGATGCTCGAGGTGCTCGACCCCGAACAGAACGGCACGTTCCGCGATCACTACCTGGACCTGCCGTTTGATCTCTCGAACGTGACCTTCATCGCGACCGCCAACCAGCTCGAGCCGATCCCCGGTCCGCTGCGCGATCGCATGGAAGTGATTCAGCTGGCGGGCTACACGGCCCAGGACAAACTGCAGATCGCCAAGCGGTATCTCGTGCCGCGTCAGATCGAGCGCAACGGCCTGTCCAAGTCGAAGATCGAGTTCGCTGACGACGCAATCGCCGAGGTGATCGACGGCTACACCCGCGAGGCCGGGGTGCGCAACCTCGAGCGCGAGCTCGGTGCCGTCTGCCGCAAAATCGCCCGCGAGTTCGCCGAGGGCACGAGAAAATCAAAGCGCGTCGTTCGCAAGCCGCTGATCGCCGAGTTGCTCGGAGCGCGCAAAGTACGCGCAGACGCGCCGCGCCGCACACAGGTGCCGGGAGTCGCAACTGGACTCGCCTGGACCCCGGTCGGCGGTGACGTTCTCTACATCGAGGCCACCGCTTATCCCGGCAAGGGAGGACTGCAGATCACCGGACAGCTCGGCGACGTCATGCGCGAGTCCGCGCAGGCTGCGCTGTCATGGATCAAGGGTCATTACAAGGACCTCGGCGCGGAACTCGCGGACGACTGGTTTGCGACGCACGACATCCACATTCACGTGCCTGCAGGCGCGGTCCCGAAGGACGGCCCGTCGGCCGGCGTCACGATGACCACCGCGCTCGCCTCGCTGATCACTGGTCGCTGCGTTCGAAGTGACGTGGCCATGACCGGCGAGATCACGCTCACAGGACAGGTTCTTCCGATCGGCGGGCTAAAAGAGAAGTCGCTCGCTGCCCAGCAGATGGGAATGAAGCTTGTGCTCGCGCCGGCAGACAACGCCGTAGACGTCGACGAAATCCCGAAGCCCTTGCTGAAGAACGTCAAGTTCGAATTCGTCAACACGATCGACGAAGTCCTGGTACTTGCGCTTGTTCCGGAGAAGGGGTCCAATGCCGCGCGGCGCTCAAAGAAGGGGGTTTCGGGTAAGAAGAAGTCAGCTTCGAACGGCCGGGCCAGCAAAAACGGCAGGCCTTCGACTCGCAAGCCCGTCAAGGCGGCCCCCGCCAGCGACACAAACACTTAGTATCCGCATTCCAACCAGTTTTCCAAGGAGCAGCACATGGCTATCAAGACTAAAAAGCTCAACGACAAGCTTTCCGAGGCCGCAGACCAGGCCAAGGAGAACCCGTACCTGAACAAGATCATCGAGGACAAGGAACTGCGCGAGAACGCCGTCGCCGCGCTCCAGTCAGTCAAGTCCGCGTTTGACAAGGCCAAGGAAACCGGCTTTGACAACCCGGCCGAGCTGGCCAAGGACCCGAAGATCAAGAAGGACCTCAAGAAGGCCGCCGAGACGCTGAAGACCACTTCAGAGGGCATCCAGGCAGCCGGCAAGAAGAAGCGTCACCCGCTGCGCAAGATCCTCGCAGTCGCGGTGATCGGCGGAATCGTCGCGATCGTCGTCAGCGATGACGCCCGCAAGGCCGTTCTCGACACGCTGTTCGGCGCCGAAGAAGAGTTCGAGTACACCTCGACCACCTCGGCCCCGGCGAGCAGCGCCAACGGCGCTTCATAGACGCCGTTGGCGCACTCGATAGATCTGCTCTTCCCCGAACGGCGGATGGTCTTCGCCGTAGGGGCGGGCACCGCTGAACTCCAGCCGGATTTGGATTCTCCGGCTGGATTTTCGCGGTACAAGGAGATCCAGCTTGATGGCGAAGCGGCCGCAATGCTGGTGATCCCGAACGCCGCCTTGATCCAGGCCGAGAGGAACTACGTGGTCGATCCCGGCATCCCGATGCAGGGCGCGCCCTACAGCTCGGCAGTCGGAAATCTCGACGTCGATCCCTGGAGCCTCGAGGACGTGATCCTCACCCATATGCACTTCGATCACGTCGGCGGACTGATGGAGTTTCCCGGTCGCCGCGTCCACGTGCATGAGATTGAGCTCGTCGCGCCGTACGCCGGAATGTGGTCTGGCCTGCTCGACACAGTTGAGGTCATTGAGCTCAGCGGTGAAGAAGGCGAGATCGAGCCGGGCGTACGTTGGATGCTCACACCCGGCCACGCGGATGGATTGATCACCTTGCTCGTGGACACCGACGATGGACTGGTCGCGATGCCCAGCGATTGCGTAGGGCCACTGCCCGAGTATTTCGATGACATGGAGCTGCCGGCGGACTTCCCCGGACGCGAAACGCTGCTCGCGCAGTGGCACAAAATCCGCAAGCTTTCGCCCGTATTGATTATTCCTGGCCACTATCCGCCGTTCACGCCCTAGCTCCCCGTAAACTGCGAGTTCAGTGTCTTCCGCAGAGACAAAGACTGATCAGGATCTGACCGGCGACAAGGCCACAAGGATTGTGGCCGCGATGCGCAGCTGCGTGGCCAAATACGGCGCCGCAGGCGCAACCTTTGACCACGTCTCCAAGGAAGCCGGAGTCAGCCGCGGACTGCTGCACTACTACTTCGGCTCGAAGGAGCGCCTGCTGATCGAAGTGATCCGTCGCGAAACGGACCGCCTGGTCGAGAACATTCAGACCGCCGCGAGCTTTGCGAGCTCTGCGCAAGAACTCGTCGATGTGCTGCTCACGCAGTTGAGGATGATCCTCGACCACGAGCCCGAGCTCTACCTCTTGGCATTTGAGCTTGTCGGCGAAGCTCGCCGCCACCCCGAGATCGGGGCCGAGGTCGGCGAGTACAACCGCCGCACGCGCGCGCAGTTCGCCGAGATCATCGCCGAGATGGAGAAGAAGGGCTCGATCGCCCCACGCCACGCTCCGCTGGCGACCGCTTCAGCTCTGCTCGCAATGGCAAATGGACTCGCCCTGGAGATGTTCCAGGACTCCGAAGGCGATCACGACGCATGCGTCGCCGCCGACGTCGACGCCGCGCTCTACTTGCTCGGCGCCGAGAAGCGCTGAATAAAGAGCGCCAGCGCCAGCGCGATTTTCTCGACCTCGAAGGGGTCAACTGATTCGTCCGGCGCATGGATCTGGCAGAGCGGTTCTTGCGTTCCGAGCAACATGATCTCGGCCTCTGGATAGAGCTCCTGGAGGAGCGTGCAGAGCGGGATCGATCCGCCCTGCCCGTGCGTCACAACTTCGCGGTCGTAGCTCTCCTCCATCGCAGCAACGAGGGCGTCGTATGCCGGTCCGCCGTGCGCGGCCGAGAAGGGGTCAGCAACGGCTTCGGCGGTGACCGTGACCTTTGCGCCCCACGGCGCAGAATCCATCAGCTGCTTCGTCAACGCATCGCGAGCGTCGATGCCGGTCATTCCCGGCGGAACGCGGACGCTGACCTTTGCGCTCGCCTCGGCGCTGACGACGTTGCCAGCGGTGGCGACCGATGGAGCGTCGATGCCGAGCACCGTAGCGACGGGTCGCGCCCAAACCATCTCCGGGACCGAGCCGTCTCCGGCAAGAGTCACGCCGTCGAGCACGCCGGCATCCTTGGCGAACTGCTCGGGCGGATACTCGACGCCGTCCCAGCCCTGAGTGGAATCGAGCCCGGCGATCGTCGTGTTGCCGTTCGCATCTGTCAGACCAGCGAGCATGTGGATCAGCGCCGTCAATGCGTCCGGCGCGCTGCCGCCATATACGCCCGAGTGCTGCGCGCCGGCGAGCGTCTTCACGTTCACAACGACGTTCGCGATTCCGCGCAGACTCGACGTGAGCGTCGGCCGGCCGAGCTCAAAATTTCCGGTGTCGCAGATCAGGATCGCGTCGGACTCGAGCACCTCGGGGTTTGCCTCGACGAACTGATCGAGTCCGCCGGTTCCCTGCTCCTCGGATCCCTCCACGACGAACTTCACGTTGATCGGTAGCTCCGCTCCGCACTCGGATCCCAGCGCTCGCAGCGCGGTGAGGATCGCGATCGTGTTGCTCTTGCAGTCGGCCGCGCCGCGTCCGTACCAGCGGCCGTCGCGCTCGGTCAGCTCGAAGGGCGGGCTCTGCCAGAGAGCCGGGTCGAGGCCCGGCTGCACGTCGTAGTGGCTGTAGAGCAGAACAGTCGGTGCGCCTTCGGGACCGGCGAAGCGACCGGTGATCGCCTTGCTGCCGTCGGGCGTGACGTTGGCCGTGACCTCGATCGCCCCGGCGGCCGAGAACGCGTCCGCCACCCACTCGGCGGCCTTCTCGCATTCCTCGGCGGGTTCGACGTCGGTGCTGGCGACGGAGCGGAAGGCGACCAACTCACTCAGGTCGGATTTCGCCCTGGGCATCAGGTCGGAAATGCGGGACTGCAGCTCCTTGCTCATCGGGGGATTATGCCGGAACCCGGCATTTGCAGTCATTGCTATCATTGACTTCATGGGAGCAATCACAATCAGAAACTTCAACGATGTCGCCAAAGAACGCCTGCGGGTGCGCGCGGCTGGAAATGGCCGATCGATGGAGGCCGAGGCACGAGCGATCCTTGAAGCGGCCGTGGCAAATCCGTTCGAAGGGATGAATATCGGGCAGGCTTTTCGTCAGATCGGTCGCGAATTTGGCGGTGTGGATTTGGAGCTTCCCTCCCGAGAGGAGCCCTACGATCGGCCCGTCGTCTTTTCCGATGAGTGGGAGCTTGAACGGGAGCAGTACAACGCGGAGGTCGCAGAGAAACGCGCGGCGACCAAGAAGAACGCGGCTTGATCGTCCTCGATACAAATGTCGTCTCGGAGCTGACGTCGCCGAGCTGCAATCCAAGCGTTGACTCTTGGGTGGATGAGTTTCCTCCCGAGGCTCTCTGGATCACGTCTACGACGATTTCGGAGCTTGTCCAAGGGGTGATGAAGATGCCTGAAGGTCGAAGTCGCAACGCCGTCGACGATCGAACGAGTCAAGTCATTGGAGCGTTCTACGAGCGAACCTTGTCGTTCGATGCCAACGCCGCGATCGAGTACGGGCGATTCGTGCCGGATCGGTTCGCAATCGGACGCCCGATAGATCGCGCTGATGCGCAGATCGCGGCCTGCTGCGTCGCCGTTGGCGCACGACTGGCGACCCGCAACACCAAAGATTTCGAAGAAATCCCGGGGCTGGAAACGATCAACCCCTGGGAAGCCAGCTAACCGAGCTTCGGACTCTTCCAGTCAGTCAGCAGCCGTGCATTCAGCTCCGCGCGGATTTCAGAGATCGGGATACGTGACTGATCAAGCGAGTCGCGGTCACGCAAAGTCACGGTGTCGTCCTCCATCGTCTGATGGTCGATCGTGACGCCCCACGGGGTGCCAATCTCGTCCTGTCGGCGATAGCGCTTGCCGATCGATCCACCGGTGTCGAACTCGGCCTGCATGTCAACGCGAAGCTCCTCGTAGAGGGCGCGGGCCTTCTCGGGCTGGCCTTCCTTGTTGACCAACGGAAGCACAGCGACCTTCACGGGAGCAAGTTTGGGGTGCAGGCGCATCACGACGCGCTCGCGGCCCTCGATGTTCTCTTCGTCGTAGGCGTCGACCATGAAAGCGAGCGTGCCGCGGTCCGCGCCGGCAGACGGTTCGATCACGTGCGGGATGTAACGCTCGTTGGTCTGCGGGTCGATGTACTCCATCTTCTCGCCGCTGAACTTCATGTGCTGAGTGAGGTCAAAGTCGCCGCGGTTGGCGATTCCCTCGAGCTCGCTCCAGCCCATCGGGAAGTAGTACTCAACGTCGCTCGTCGCCGAGCTGTAGTGCGAAAGCTCATCGGATTCGTGCTTGCGCAGCACGAGGTGATCGGGCCTGATGCCGAGGTTGATGTACCAGTTGAGGCGATCGTCCATCCACTGCTTGTGCGCCTCTTCGGCCAGCTCCGGCGGCACGAAGTACTCGATCTCCATCTGTTCGAACTCGCGCGTGCGGAAGATGAAGTTGCCCGGGGTGATCTCGTTGCGGAACGACTTACCGATCTGTGCAATGCCCATCGGCAGCTTCTTGCGCGCGAACTGCATCACGTTCTTGAAGTTCACGAAGATGCCCTGCGCGGTCTCGGGGCGCAGGTAGATCGTGGAGCCCTCGTCCTGAACGGGGCCCATGTTGGTCTGGAACATCAGGTTGAAGTTCTTCGGCTCCGAGAGCTCGCCGCCGCAGACTGGGCACACCACGTTGTCTGTCGGCTTGCCCTCGGCTTCGAGGTCCTCGACGAGGTGGTCGTAGCGGAAGCGGCGCTTGCACTTGCCCACGCACTGAACCAATGGATCGGAGAATCCCTCGAGGTGGCCGGAGGCCTCCCAGGTCTTCGGGTGCATCAGAATCGCGGCGTCGAGCAGCACGACATCGTCGCGCTCCTGCACGACCGAGCGGCGCCACTCTTCCTTGACGTTGTTCTTCAGGAGCACGCCGTAGTGGCCGTAGTCGTAGGTGCTGGCCAGCCCTCCGTAAATCTCAGAAGACTGAAAAATGAATCCGCGGCGCTTGCAGAGGGCGACGATTTTGTCCATCGTCACCGCGTCTGTTGCAGCAGTTGCTGGTGATTGAAGCTCCCCCATGAAGGTCGTAAAGCTACCCTAAGCGCCATGCCGATCTACGAATACAGGCGCGCCGACGGGTCGACCTTCGAGGTGATTCAGAAGTTCACCGACGACCCGTTGACCAGGGACCCTGACACGGGCAAGCCTGTCGAACGCGTGTATTCGGCTCCGGCCATCCACTTCAAGGGGTCGGGCTTCCACAACACGGACTACGGCAGCAGTCGTCGCCCAAAGTCCGGTAGCAGTGGAACGTCCGAATCCTCCACGGACTCAGGATCGTCGGGCTCTGCAGAGGCCAAGCCCGCCAAGTCTGATTCAAAACCCGACGCAGCGGGTAAGTCTTCCAAGGCCGACAAGGCCCCGAAGAAAGACTGAACCCTAAGACTGCGAGGCTCGAAATGACTATTGGTGGATCCATTTTTCTGGTCGCGATTGGCGCGATACTGAAGTTCGCCGTGACTGAGACCGTCGCGGGAATAAGCATTCAGACCGTTGGCGTGATCCTGATGATTGCTGGAATTATCGGCCTTCTGATCGGCCTGTTCCTGATGTCGCAACAGCGCAACCGCGCAGCTGTCGTCCCTGTCCAGACCGCGACGTACAACGATCCGAACCTTCCGCCTCCGCCGCCACCTGCGACTTACTAGTCGCGGACCGGATCCGGGGCGTGCCGTAGAGTGCGGTCAAGTTCATCAATGCACCAGAAGGGCGTGTCCGGATGACTATCGGTGGTTCCATTTTTCTGCTCGCAGTTGGCGCGATCCTGAAATTTGCTGTCACGGCGACGGCGGCTGGCATCGACATCCAGGTCGTTGGCGTGATCTTGATGGTCGCGGGTGCGATCGGTCTAGTCCTCGGCCTGTTCCTGATGGCTAACAACCGTCCGCCGAACGATCCGTACAACCAGGGTCCGCCGCCGGCGCCTCCCGCCCCGCCCGCGTACTAACGACGAGAGTCGCGAAAGCCGAGGATGGGGGCGGCGGCGACAACGGCAGGCGCTGTCACGAACACCTTGGGCGATGAAGCGCTCATCTGCTAATCCGAGAATTTGCGCGCCCACCTGGCTCGCTCCGACTCGGGGATGATCAGGCTCGAACCCGGACCCGTCCCGCTCGGCCTCAGCACACGCGGTTTCGGGCTTGACCCGATCGTCATCGACGTCATGAAGTTGAGCAGCGTGAACGGACTCATGTCTGTCACGAACGCCTTCGGAGCCGCCCATGCGATCCATGGCAGGCGCACGAATGTCAGCGGGTTGTAGATCTTGTTCTTCATCGCCGACAAGACCTGCTGTTGGCGCGCGGCGCGTTGGCGGTCGTCCTCGCCGGGGTCGCATTCATTCTTACGCACGCGCGAGAAGCGCAGCGCCTGCTCGCCGTTGAGTGTGCGCTCGCCGCGGCGGAGCCTGAAGGTCTTGCCATCGAACGTGCTGCGAATGCAGCGCTGCTTGACCTCCACCTTCACTCCGCCGAGCGCGTCGATCAATCCGGGGAAGTGCTCGAAGTCGATGATGATCATGTGGTTGATCTTCATGCCGTCAGAAGACTCTGCTCCGCCGCCGACGTTCATGAAGTTCTCGACGGTCTTGATCGTCAGCGCCGCTCCACCGTACGCGTACGCGGCGTTGATCTTCTGCGGCAGGTAGCCCGGGATCTCGGCGTAGCTGTCGCGCAGAATCGAGACGCGCTGGGCTTCGCCGCCTCCGGTGCGCAGGAGCATCAGCGTGTCCGTGCGGGCAGAGCTTCGCTCGACGTCCCAGTTCTTCGGGCGCTCGTCGAGGCCCATCACCAGAACGTTGCCGGGGCTGGTGAGCAGGTTGCCACCTCCGCCGAGCGACTCGTTGGTCCCGTCCGAGACCTTCGACTGCTGCATCGTCGCGGATACAACGAACAGCACGCCCGAAATCACGAGCCAGCTGACGGCCCAGACCAGAAACCACTTGAGGAACTTCCATACCGGCTTGCGCCTGTACGCGCGCGGCGCCTTGATCTTCGGAGCCTTCTTGGGCTGGCGCTGCGGAGAGTTCTGTACACGCGGCGCGCGGCGCGGTGGCGGAGCCGGCTGCATTCCGGCGTCCTCGCGCGATCGCGAGGGCGGCGGGGCAGGGAAATGCGGATCCCCAGGTTCTGGCGGCGGGGCCTTCCCGAGCTTGTCGAACTGAGACCTGCGGAAGCGGTCCCAGGGCATTCGCCGGGCGCGATAGGTCTTGTAGTGAGGTTTTTTGTCGCTCATGGGAGGTCAGGGAGATAGAACAACCCCCGCGTCAGATTGTTTCCGCTTACAACCCTGCGCCCCTGCCGGATTAGCATGCGCCCAATGAATCCGGCGGCCGCAGAGCGCAGAGTTATCGGTATTGACCTGGGCGGGACAAAGTTGGCCGCTGGGGTGGTCGCTGGCGATCTGAGCGTCCATCACCGCATCCAGAGGCCTTCGGGTGGCGTTAGTGAGGAGGATCTGCTGAGGCTGATCGTTGAGGTTGTCGAAGAACTGCGCGCAGAGAACGGCGACGAGGTGCCGGTCGAAGCGGTCGGGCTCGGGATTCCATCCTTGATCGATCAGAAAACCGGCACCGCGGTTGTCTCGGTCAATCTGCCGATCGCGGATGTACCGATCCGCGATCTGATGAACGAACAGCTCGGACTGCCGATTGCGCTCGACAATGACGGCAACGTTGCCGCTCTTGCCGAGCAGCGTTTTGGTGCCGGGCGCGGCAAGCGCGACGTGATTCTGATCGGACTTGGCACCGGCGTCGCGGGCGGGATCATCATCGACGGAAAGATCTTCCGCGGAGCGACGGGATCCGGCGCCGAGCTCGGGCACATCACGGTTCTTGCCGACGGACCTCGCTGCCAGGGCAACTGCCCAAACCTTGGCTGCCTGGAGACGATGGCGTCCGGCACGGCGATGGGCCGCTACGCGATCGAGTATGCCCAGGAGAATCCCGATTCGGCGCTCGGGCACGAGCTGGCATCCGGTCGTCCCGTCACAGGCGCCACGGCCTCCGAGCTCGCCCACAAGGGGGACGAGGGCGGCATCGACGTGCTTTCAAAGGCCGGGCACTACCTGGGAGCAGGACTGGTCAGCATCTCCAACACTTTCAATCCCGAAGCAATCGTGATCGGCGGCGGCGCGGCTGCCGGCGCCGGCGACTTGGTGATCGCTCCGGCAAGGGAGCATCTCGCGAGGTTCGGCCTGAGTCCGAACAAGCAGATCGCTGAAGTGCTTCCCGCAGAATTCGGACCCGAGGCCGGCATGCTCGGTTCGGCAGCAATGGCCTTTGTCGAATGCCTCGACGAGCCCTTGGAGGACGTCTAGCCATGGCCGGAAGACTGATCGTTTGCCCGACACCGATCGGGAACTTGGAGGACGTCACGCTGCGAACGCTGACCACTCTGCGCGAGGCTGACCTGATCGCGTGCGAGGACACGCGTCGCACCGGCAAGCTGCTCGAGCGCTTCGGCGTTTCGGGGAAGATGATTTCTTACAACGAACAGAACGAACGCCGTCGCGCTGGCGAGCTCGTTCAGCGGATGGCCGATGGCGAGACCGTCGCGCTCGTCTCCGACGCCGGCATGCCATTGGTTTCAGACCCGGGGTATTGGATGGTGCAGGCCTGCATCGCTGCGGGGCTGCCGGTTGAGGTATTGCCCGGGCCGTCGGCCGTGCTGGCCGCGCTCGTTGCGGCGGGGCTCCCGAGCGATCACTGGCGCTTCGCTGGATTCGTTCCGCGCAAGGCTTCTGAGATCGACGACCTGTTCGCGAACCTCGCGGAGACTTTGGTTGCTTTTGAGTCGCCCAAGCGGCTCGCCGCCACGCTTGAGCGATTGTCGGCTATCGATCCACTGCGCTCGGTTGCGGTCTGCCGTGAGTTGACGAAGCTCCATGAGGAGGTCGCGCGCGGAACCGCCGAAGAGATCGCTGCGCACTTTGGCAGCGGCGAGGTCAAGGGCGAGATTGTCCTGGTGGTTGGCGCCGCTTCTGAGGCGTCATTGGAACACCGGCGGCTCGCCGATGGGCGCGCAGCCGTTGCGCGACTGGCCGAATCAGGCGCCCGCGCGCGCGAGGCGGCGAAGGTCGTTGCCGAGTTGACCGGCCTCCGTGTCAACGACCTCTACCAACCCTGAAGCTGCGCGGTCTGTGACGGCCGCGTAAAGAGTTGACGACGAGCCCGTAAATAGTGGCCCGCACGGCCCCACGGGTCTCCGAATTGCGTTTACGTTGGCGCGCATGCTGAACCGATGCGCCCAACCGACGAGTCGTCCGCGATTGCTACCTGAGGGTGCTTTTGGACTACGGCTCAGCGCGGCGTGCGGCGGGCTACTGGCGACCATTGCAATCCTCCTGACGCTCACCACGCCGAATGGCGCGGCGACCGCAGACGGCGGAGGCGGTGCGTGGCCGTGGCCGCTGCTCGGCGACGTGATCACGCCGTACAAGAACGGCAGTGATCGATTCGCCGCGGGTCAGCACCGAGGCCTCGACATCGCCGCACCCGCAGGCACGCAAGTGCGTGCGATTGTCGATGGTCGCGTCACGTTCGCCGGCGCGTTGCCGGACGGGGGCGTGACGGTGACGGTCCGATCCTCCGACGGCGCGCAGCTGGTCAGCGGACTTCACCTGGCGTCCCGCGCGGTCTCGCGCGGCGAGTCGGTGGCGGTCGGCCAGGTTATAGGCACGGTCGGAACCACTGGCAAGCGTTCGATCGTGCAGCCGCATCTGCACCTGAGCGTCCGCCGCGCCAGCGACCGGGCGTATCTCGATCCGATGACGTTGCTGGGTGCGCAACAACTCCCCAAGTCAGCACCGATCGCTACGGCCCCGCCTGCGGCCGCGCAGACAGTCGCCCCGGCGAAGCAGTCGCGACGGCCGAAGGTGCGCGTCACTCCGCTCGAAAGTCGTCTCACACCAAATTCAAGAGTTCACGCGCATGCACTCGGAGACAGCTCGCCAGCACAAATGTATGGGGCAAGCAGTCGGCCCACCACCGCCGGCAGCTCAGCTGGCGCCCCCGCGCGTGAGGGTCACGCGGCCCAGCATGTCAGCCGCGTGGCCCCTCCCCCTTTGAAGGATCAAGAACCCGCCCGGGTGAAGGTGGCAAGTGGCAAGTCCGATCCGGCGATGGTGCAGACGCCAACACCCGTCGCCGCATCGGCAACTGGCAACGGGCCAAACCGGCTCTTGCTGTTTGCGGTCGCCGCGGTCTGCCTGATCGCGCTCGCGATGCGTCGCAAGTCCACACCGCTTCCAAGTCGCGATGAGCCGCCCGTCTCCACGAGTGCTCCAGTCGAGCGTGAGGCCGAAGTTATTCCCCTGCACCGCGCTTCATAAAGCGGTCGATCAATGAATCAGAAGTCAGCCATCGCGCTGCTCTCACTCAACGGATCGACTCAGGTCACTGGCGGGAAGCACGTCAAGATGACCAAGAAGGGGATGCGACCCGTGACCTTGCCGCACCATCGCGACAGTCAATACGGCCAGGCCCTGACCACGGCGATTCTCCGCCAAGCGGGCCTTCCTAAGGAGCACCGATGACGCAGCGTGAATTCACCATCAAAGTCCGTCGCGACGGACCAGTGAGTCGATAGGCGAGTTGATCGCTCTGTACCTCTCCGATAACAGCCCCCCTCCCGACAGTTCATCCAGCGTTGCCCCAGCTGCAAGCATCGGTGAGATGCGCATCACTGTCGCCGCCTGACCTGCGCAGCCGGAAGCCAAAGGTAGGATCGGGCGCGTGTCGTTCTACGTGACAACCCCGATCTACTACGTCAATGCCGAGCCGCATCTCGGCCATGCCTACTCGACGATCGGTGCGGACGTGCTTGCGCGGCACATGCGCCAGCGCGGCGAAGACGTTTTCTTTGTCACCGGGACCGACGAGCATGGCGAGCCTGTCGTGCTCGCTGCCGAGGCGCAGGGCACCACACCCCAGGAACTCGTTGATCGCAACGCGCCGCGCTTTGAGTCGCTCCTGGAGCGGATCGACGTCACCAACGACTTCTTCATTCGCACGACCAATCCGGCGCACGTCGCAGAGGTCCAACGCGTCTGGCAGCAGATCTACGACAACGGCTACGTCTACAAGGGCAACTACGAGGGGTGGTACTGCCCCAAGTGCGCCGACTTCAAGGGCGAGCACGAAATAGCCGAGGGCAACGCCTGCCCGATCCACAAAATTCCGCTCGACCGCGAGTCCGAGGAGAGCTGGTTCTTCAAGCTTTCCGCGTTCCAGGCGCCGCTCGAGAAGCTCTTCGCCGATCAGCCGGACTTCGTGCTTCCAAAGCACCGCTGCAACGAGGCGCTTTCGTTCATCAACAGCGGCCTACGTGATGTGGCGTTGTCGCGCTCAAAGATCAGTTGGGGCGTTGAGCTGCCCTGGGATCCGTCGCACGTGATGTACGTGTGGTTCGACGCGCTTCTCAACTACTGGACCGCGCCGAAGATCGCCAGGCCCGACGACGAGATCTGGCCCGCGTCGGTGCACGTGATGGCGAAGGACATCGTCAAGTTCCACGCGGTTTACTGGCCCGCGATGCTGATGGCACTGGAGGCTCCGCTTCCGAAGCGCATGTTCGTGCACGGGTACCTATTGATGGACGGCGAGAAGATGAGCAAGTCGCTCGGCAACGTGCTCGACCCGAACAAGGTCGTGGACCTCTTCGGCTCAGACGCGCTGCGCTTCTACTGCTTCCGCGAGGTCAGCTTCGGCAACGACGGTTCAATCTCGACCGAAGGATTCGAGACTCGCTACAACACCGACCTCGCCAACGACTACGGCAACCTCGCGAGCCGCTCACTCGCCATGATCACGAAGTACCGCGATGGCGTTGTGCCGGCCAAGCCAGAGTCGACCGGCCTCGAAGTCGACTTCATCGACGCTGCCGACAAGCTCGCCACGCGCATCGACGCGCTCGACCTGACAAGCGCCCTCGAAGAGGTCTGGGTCCTCGTGCGTCGGCTGAACCGCTTTGTCGAGGAGCGCGCGCCATGGAAGCTTGCCAAGGACGAATCGCCCGAGGCGCAGGCCGAACTCGACGCGACGCTCTACGGGCTCGCCGAAGGACTACGCGTTGTTTCGATCCTGCTGCAGCCATACATCCCGAAGTCAACGCGCACGCTTCTGACTGCGATCGGTCATGACGGTCAGGTCAACGATCTCTCCGCCGCGGTGTTCGGCGCAGGCGCGGGCGGATTCAAGATCGACTCACTGAGTCCACTGTTCCCGAAGCTCGAGCCGAGCGCGGCCTGATGGTCGACACCCACGCGCACATCGAGATGTGCGAGGACTCACCCGAGGAGATCGTCGGTCGCGCGGCCGAGGCCGGGGTCGACAAGATCCTCACGATCGGTCTGACTGAAGAGACGTTCGACATCTCGCTGGCGATCGCCGACGCCCACCCCGGCGTCTTCGCCGCGGTCGGTTGTCATCCGAACGAAACCACCGGGTTCACCGACGCGATGGCCGAGGCGATCGACAAAGCTGCCGCCCACCCGAAGGTCCGCGCGATCGGCGAGACCGGACTCGATTTCTTCCGGGACAGTGCGCCGCCTGATGATCAGCGTCGGGCCTTCAAGGCGCAGATCGACATCGCGACCCGGCGCAGTCTTCCCGTTTCAATCCACGCGCGCGGCGCCGAAGCTGAATGCATCGACATGTTGGTCGAGTACGGCAGAGAGCTGCCGGCCGTGATCCTGCACTGCTTCAGTGACGCCGGTGAACTGCCGCGAGCGGTCGACGCTGGGTTCTACTGCTCCTTCGCCGGAAACGTCACTTTCAAGAACGCACCCGACCTGCGTGAGGCTGCCGCCAGTGTGCCCGACGAGCTTCTACTCGTCGAGACCGACTCGCCGTTTCTTGCTCCAATGCCCAATCGCGGCAAGCGTTGCGAGCCGGCCTGGGTCACGCTGACCGCGAAGCTCATCGCCGAAATGCGCGGCGTCAGCTACGAAGAGCTCGACGCGCTAGTGACCGTCAACGCCGAGCGCGCACTGGCCTGGTAGCCCCGGCGCCGTGGCCGGCGACGAGCACACACCCAGCCCGACGCAGCCCTCGATCGAGCGGATGCTGCGCTTTGACATCCACCCGCGGCGAAAGCTCGGGCAGAACTTCCTCGTGGACAACAACATCCTCGATCTGATCGGCAGCGCGTCGGAACTGGCTGTAGGCGACGTGGCTCTGGAGATCGGCGGCGGTCTCGGAGTGTTGAGTGAATACCTCGCGTCGCGGGCAAAGCACGTACACGTGATCGAGATCGATGAAGACCTGCGGCCGCCGCTCGAGGATGCTGTTGCATCCACGCCCAACGTCAGCCTTGTGTTCGCGGACGCCGTGAAGATCGACTACGCCGCGCTCGAGCCGCGTCCGAACAAATTGATCGCCAATCTCCCGTACAACGTCGCCGCAACCTGCGTGATCAAGTCCTTCTACGAATTGCCGGAGCTGGAACTCTGCTGCGTGATGTCGCAACGCGAGGTCGGCGACCGGCTGACGGCCGAACCCGGCGGCAAGCTCTACGCCGGAACCTCCGTGCTGGTGCAGGCGGTCTGTGGGCTGGCGGCGACGCGCAAGCTTTCGCGAAATATCTTCCATCCGGTGCCCAACGTGGACTCATCGCTCGTGACGCTCAAGCGCACCGCCCCCAATCCGCCGCCCGGATTCAACGACCTCGTGCACGGCGCCTTCGCGCACCGGCGCAAACCCCTGGCGAGTTCGCTCGCCCACGCCAACCGCGACGACAAGTCGATCCGTGAACGCGCCGCCGCAGCGCTGGCGCAGATCGGTTTCCCCGCGAACACGCGGGCCGAGCAGCTCACGGCCT
Organism: Solirubrobacterales bacterium; assembly: GCA_016185345.1. Lineage (GTDB taxonomy): Bacteria > Actinomycetota > Thermoleophilia > Solirubrobacterales > JACPNS01 > JACPNS01. The sequence goes on from JACPNS010000018.1 coordinate 72,442, forward strand.
CGCAGTTCCGTGAGCTGCAGCCGTTGATCGGACCGCCCGAGTGAATGAGCTGCGCGTAGAAGCCCCGGGCAAGCTCAACCTCTGCCTCTACCTCGGCCCCACTCGGCCCGATGGCCTGCACGAGATTGCTTCGCTTTTTGAGTCGGTCTCGCTGACCGACACGCTGACGCTCAAACCTACCGACGCTCTGCAGGATCGCGTGATCTGCGATGCCATTGTCGGCGAGAATCTCGCCGAACGCTCGCTGCGCGCATCACGCGAAGCGGGCCTCTTCAACTCAGCCCCGGTTGAGATCACGATCGAGAAGCGCGTGCCGATTGCGGCAGGCATGGGCGGAGGCAGTGCCGACGCGGCGGCAGCGCTGCGCCTTGTCGCGGCAATCGAGAACCGTCCGATCAAGGAATTTGAGCGCATCGCGTTCACTCTGGGCGCCGACGTTCCAAGCCAACTCGTGCCAGGCGCTGCGCTGGTGCATGGCGCCGGAGAGCGCGTCGCCGCAATCCAGCCTGAGTGCCTTGCGGCGGCGTCGAGCCGCGCGTACGTGATCATCGAGCAGCAGCAAGGGCTCTCAACTGGCGAGGTCTTCAATCAATCCGATCGCGCGCTGCTCCCCGAGCCGGAGATCGTCCACCGAGAAGAGAGCCTGCTCGAGAAGATCTCCGGAGGCGTCGATCTCGCCCAACTCTGCGCGCTCGTCGAGAACGCGCTCGAGCCGGCGATCGTCGCGCTTCGTCCCGAGCTCGCCGGACTGCCCAGGCTACTCCGCGATCACGGCGCCCTCGCCGCGGCATTCACCGGCTCGGGACCAACGAGCTTCGGAATCTTCGACGGCCACAAAGCCGCCGAGGCCGCGGCCCTGGAGCTGATCGCCGCAGGTCACCTCGCCCACGCCGCAGTCCCAGTGTCTGCAAGCTTCGGAGACGTCAAGTGAACGGCATCCAGGTAACCGCAGCCGTCGCCGCAGCCCTCTGGGTGCCAATCGCCTTCATGCGCCTGCGCCGCGGCCAGCTCAACATGGAGCAGAAGATCATCACGGTGGTCGGCATCGTCGGTCTCGCGCTTTACTCCGCGGGAGCGTTCGGGAGCCTGCCCGATCCGGTGAAGGTGCTCGAGGACATCTCCGGCGCACTTGGCAAGTGGACCTACGTCCTCGTGACCGCGCTCGCGTTCCTCGAGACCGGTGCGTTCATCGGACTGGTCGCGCCAGGAGAGGCCGCAGTGATCGTCGGTGGCGTCGTCGCTGGTCAGGGCGAGATCGATATCCGGCTCTTGATCGGACTCGTCTGGTTTGCCGCCTTCGCCGGTGACTCGGTCAGTTTTTACCTCGGCCACCGCCTCGGCCGTGGGTTCATGATCAAGCACGGACCGCGTTTCAAGATCACCGAGCCGCGGCTTGAACAGGTCGAGAAGTACATGGATGTGCACGGCGGAAAGACGATTCTCGTCGGGCGCTTCATCGGCCTCGTTCGTGCGCTCGCGCCGTTCATCGCGGGCTCTTCGAAGATGCCCTACCGACGCTTCATGCCCTACGACATCATCGGATCGGGTCTTTGGGCGACCTTCTTCTGCCTGCTCGGCTACGTCTTCTCAAACAACCTCGAGGCCGTGATCCAGTGGGCCGAACGCGGGGTGCTGATCTTCGGCTGGCTCGTCGGGACGACCATCCTGATCGTCTATCTCGTACGCCGCTTCCGCAAACCCGAGGAGCGAGCGAAGCTCGAGAAGTACTTCGACGACCAAGAGCGCGATCACCCACGACGGGCAATCGTGCTGCGTCCGATCAGGGGCGTGTGGGACCGCATCATTTTCCCGGTCGCCCGCTTCGTCGGTCCTCGGCTGAAGTTCGCCTGGGAGCGTTTCACGCCTGGCGGCCTTGGGCTGGAGTTCACGACCGTCATGGCGGTCTTGATCACCGCCGCGTACACGTTCTATTTCTTCGCGATCGCTGCGCTCAATTGGCCCACCACGTTCACCACGAGAATCAACGACGCGGCATTTCGGATCGCCGACTCGATCCGGACCGACTGGCTCGACTCAGTCGCCGAGGCGGTCACGTACCTGGGAGCTTTCCCCGTCGCAGCGTCGTTCACCATTATTGCCGCGGCGTACTGCGTCTACCGGCGCCGACTGCCAGAGGCCATGGTGCTCGTCTTCAGCCTCTTCATTGCCCTGCTGCTCATAGCGCCGATGAAGGCCTGGACCGATGTGCCGCGGCCACCAGGTTCGCTCGTCGAGTTCTCTGGCATGGCGTTCCCATCCGGCCACGCCGCCTACGCCATCACCTACATCACGATCGCCGTGACGCTCGAACGCGTTCGAGACATCGTCACCCGCGCAGCCCTCGTGATCATCGCCGTCGCGCTGGCGGCCGCGATCGGACTCACACGCGTCTATCTGCGCGCGCACTACCTCAGCGATGTGATTGGTGGTGCGGCGCTCACAGCGACGATCACCGCGCTGTTGGCGGCGCTTGCACTGCTCGTCCTGCACATCCTCAAGCTGCGCGCGAGACCTGATCAGGCGGAAGCCTCGCCAACCACCGATATCGTTGCCTAGATGCTTGCCGCAACAAATTCAGAGTTCAGCCAGTACGCGCTGATCGCCGGGGCGATCGGCGCCGGCGTGGTGTTGCTCGCATTCATCGTGCTGATCGCTTGGCCGGCCTGGAACTCGTACGGCCGCAACTGGGAGCGCGTATCGGCGCTATTTCTCTCGCTCTACGTGCTTGTGGCGATGCTCGGAATCGGCGCCATGATCGGCCTCGGTTTCTTCGCGCTGTTCGGCGAAAAGATCTAGTAATTCGCGCAACAAAGTCGCCGATTTGCCGAAAGGTGATTGGCGTTCTTATGCTTGATAGGTGCCCAAGGCCACCGAATCAGACGCAGCCAAGTCCAAAGTGAGTGAATCGGGCTCGTCCCCGATGAGCAAACTGGACGCGATTTCCACCGCCGTGGAGGCCGGAACCGGCCTCACAGCAGTCACGCGCGCTGCCGCAGCGGCGCTGGAATCCTCGCTCGCCGTGATCGACAGTCGCAGCGCGGTGCTGGCCGTGGCCGCTGCCTCGCCCGAAGACGAACGGCGCCTGCTTGCAGGCGAGGGCGGCACAGCAATTCACGAATTGAAGGTCGCCGAGAAGGCGGTCGGTTCGCTCCGAGTTCGCGCGCGCAGCTCTGAAGGCGTGGACGCCGTCACCCTGCGCATGGTCGCCACGTTGATCGCCTTGGAGGTCGAGCGCACGCTCGCACCAGAGCGCGCAGACCAGAAGGTCGCCAGCGGATTCATCGGCGACCTGATCAACGGAGTGACCAAAGAAGCTGCTGACGTCACCGCCCGAGCCGAGGAGCTCGGCATCGAGGTCGAGCGCGGCTGCGCATTCATCCTTGCCCGCGCCACGCCGCGCAAGGCCGTCGGAGACGACTGGCGCTCACGGCTGCTGCTCGTGGTCGAGCGCGTCGCGCGTTCGCTGCACCCCCGCGTCGTCACCGCTCACGTCGAGAGGCCAGGCTCCGCAGCTGGCGAGGTATATGTGCTTCTGCCCAGCTCAGAGCCGGAGTCCGTCGCCAAGGCAGCCAACACGATCCGCGAGGAGCTGGAGGCAACGCTCGGCGAGTTCAACTTCACGGTCGGACATGGCCGCATCACAGTTGATCCCGCCGACCTCTTCCGCGCCGGCCAGGAAGCACTGCTCGCCGTCAACGTCGCCGAAGCCAACGGCGCCGGCAACCTCCTGAGCTTCGAGGACACCGGCGCGTATCGCCTGCTGCTTCCGGCGCTCTGCGACGACCCGAACGAGCTCCATCGTTTCTACGCCGAGACGATCGAGCCGCTCGTCAGCTACGACGATCAGTACGAGACGAACCTCGTTCACACCGTTGACACTTTCTTGGCCGCAGACGGCAACGTTGCTGGCACCGCGCAACGCCTCTTCACCCACCGGCACACGATCCGTTATCGCCTTGAGCGCGTGAAGGATCTGACTGGTCTTGACTGCTCATCGACCGACGGTCGCGAGCGACTTTCGCTCGGCCTGAAGTCGATGCGCGTGCTCGGTATTGCAAACCCCGGCGGGCCTGCGTATGAGCCGGGCGTTGAGGGCGGGCGTATCCCGAGTGCGAGCTAGCTGAACTCAGCCTCAAGCATCTCGCGCCGAAACTCGAAGATCTTCTTCGTGTCGGGCGCGACCATCGCGCGGCGGATCACTTCGCCGAGCGGACCAAACGGGACTCGATAGCGAACGAGGTCGCGCACGAGCGTGCCGCCCTCGACCTCTTCGAACTCGTGCGTGTGGTGCCACATCGCGTAGGGGCCGGAGATCTGCGTGTCAACGAATCCAGTGTCGGGTGACCAGTCCTCGATGCGGGTGGTCCAGTGGATCGTTATGCCGTGCAGGCGGAGCTTGTACTTGATCAAAGCCCCTTCGCTGAGCTGCTCGGGAATCTCAACTATCTCAAAGTTCAGCCAGGGAGGCGTCAGGCGTTCGAGGTTGCGCGGTTCGCTGAAGAACTCGAAGACCTCGCTGCGCGGGCGCGCTATGAACTGCTCCTGGCTGACGATGCTTGCGCCCTCGAGCTTCTGCTCGTCGGACGCGAAATTTATCTGCGGAAGTTTTGGCGTCATGTCAGTGCATGAACATACGGAGTGGAAAGCAAAACGGATGTCTTTCTTAGGAGCTGAATACCGATGATTCGTCGCTGGTGTGATCAACCTCTTCGTCAGGATGGACCTGAGGACTCTCCAGATCCAGAGCTTCATCACGATCGTGTGCGTCGCCCTGTGGACCTTCTGAAACGCGGCTCAGCACGGCCTCTCCGTACGTTTCGAGTTTCGCCGCGCCGACGCCTTTGACCTCGGCCAGCTGATCGATCGTCGCGGGACGCGTCCGCGCAATCCCACGCAGCGTCTTGTTGTCGAAGATCACGTAGGCCGGTACGCCGCGCTCGTCGGCCTCTGACTTGCGCCAAACGCGTAGAGCTTCGAAGAGCAACTCGTCATCTGGCGTGAGCGGATCCTCGCCCTCGGCGACGGCCGCGGCACGCTTCTTCGTCGCACGCTCTTTCTTCGCAGCCACACGCAGCTCCAACGGATCCTCACTCTTGACGAACTCGCGCCAATCACCGGCTAGCCGCAGCACGTTGAAGTGCTCCGGATCGACTCGCACATATCCAAATGCGATCAGCTGACGAAGCACCGCCCGCCACTGCTGCTCGGTCACCTCGGCCCCGATGCCCCAGGTCGAGAGATTCCAGTGATTGAAGCGGTGGACCTTGTCGGTCTCGCGACCGCGCAGGACGTCAAAGATGTGCTGACTGCCGAAGTTCTGGTCGCAGCGGTAGATGCAGCTGATCAGCATGCGCGCCTCGCGTCCGGCGTCCCAGGTTTCTGGAGGCGTGAGGCAGTTGTCGCAGTTGCCGCACGGCTCCGAGGCCTCGTCGAAGTACGCGAGCAGCTGCTGGCGTCGGCAGTGAGTGCTCTCGCACATCGCGAGCAGCGCGTCGAGCTTGCGGCGCAGCACCTGCTTGTGACGCTCGTCGGCGTCGCCGCCCTCAAGCATGTTGCGCTGGAGCACAACGTCTTGTAGCCCGTAGACCATCCAGGCGTCGGCGGGCTCGCTGTCGCGCCCGGCGCGGCCGGTCTCCTGGTAGTAGCCCTCGATGTTCTTGGGCAGATCGAGGTGGGCGACGAAGCGCACGTCGGGCTTATCGATGCCCATGCCGAAGGCGATCGTTGCCGTCATCACCAGGCCGTCCTCGCGCAGGAAGCGATCCTGGTGGCGTTGGCGCACCTTCGAATCGAGCCCCGCGTGGTACGGCAAAGCAGGCACGCCATTCGCACTCAGGAACTTGGCTGTCTCTTCAACCTTCTTGCGCGAGAGGCAGTAGACAATCCCAGCCTCACCGTCGTGCTCGTTCTTGATGAACTTCAGGAGCTGGTCGCGCGCGTTCTTCTTCTCGTCGATCGCGTAGCGAATGTTCGGGCGATCGAAACTGCTGATGTACTGGGTCGCGTTCTGCAGCTCGAGATTGACCGCGATCTCCTTGCGCGTCAGCGAATCGGCCGTTGCCGTGAGCGCGACGCGCGGAACATCAGGGAAGCGCTCGTGCAGAACCGTGAGCCCCTGGTACTCGGGCCGGAAGTCGTGGCCCCACTGCGAAACGCAGTGCGCCTCGTCGATCGCGAACAGCGCGAGCTTGCCGGCGTCGTGCAGCGCGGCTAGGTCAACGAGAAAGCTGACGTTGGTGACTCGTTCCGGCGCGGCGTAGATCATCGTGATCTCGCCGGCGAGCATCCGCTCGCGGGTGCGCGTGAATTCCTCGGCGTCAAGCGATGAGTTCAGAAAAGCCGCCTCGATCCCAAGCTCGTGAAGCGCCAGCACCTGGTCGCGCATCAGCGCGATCAGCGGCGAGACGACAACCGTGACGCCGTGGCCCGCGCGCTGCCGAGCGATCGCGGGCAGCTGGTAACAAAGAGACTTGCCCGCACCGGTGGGCATGAGCACGAGCGCATCGCCACCCGCGGAAACGCTCTCGACGATCGTCTCCTGCTCGCCGCGAAAGCTGTCGAAGCCAAAGACCTC
>JACPNS010000019.1 GCA_016185345.1 Solirubrobacterales bacterium
GACCAGTCAGAGTCAATCACCCGTGAAACGAGCAATCGGCGGGCTTTCAGTGTGAGGGCTGCGTTAGCGTGAAGATTCATCCGGTGTCTCCTTGGGATTGAGTTGCTTAGGAACTCTCAGCCTCAAGGACGGCCCGGATGAGCTAGTTAAGGGACAACGTGGTCAGGATTTACAGCTAGCGGCCGGCGTACGAAACGGTGACTACTCCTCGAGAGAGCTGACCGAGTTGGCGCTCGCGCAGATCGAGACGCAGGATCCTGTGCTCAACGCCTTCATCATGACCGACGCCGAGCGCGCGCTCGATGCCGCCGACGCGATCGGACCGGGCGACAGCCGCCCGTTCGCCGGCGTGCCCACCGCGATCAAGGACATCGGTGCGATGGTGGCCGGCTATCCGTTCACCTGTGGCTCTGGAATCTTCGGAGATTTCGTCGCCCCCTTTGATTCCCACGTCGGTCGCCGCATCAAAGACGCGGGCTTCGTGATCGTTGGCAAGACGAACTTGCCGGAGCTCGGCATCTTGCCGGTCAGCGAATCGTCGCGCTATGGCGCTGTGCGAAATCCTTACAACAGCGAGCGTACGCCCGGCGGCTCCTCGGGCGGGGCGGGGGCGGCTGTCGCCTCGGGAATGCTCCCGATCGCCCACGGTTCCGACGGCGCAGGCTCTCTGCGCATACCGGCGGCCTGCTGCGGTCTTGTGGGCCTGAAGGCCAGCCGCAATCGAATCTCGCCCGGCCCGATCCTCGCCGAGTCTCCGATGGTCACCGAGGGTTTTCTCACTCGCACTGTTGCCGACGCCGCCGCCACGCTCGACGTGCTCGCCGGTTATGAAGCAGGGGACGCCAACTGGGCGCCACCGCCGTCTGGAAGCTTCCTCGATGCCGCCCGGCGTAATCCGAGCAAAATGAGGATTGCCGTATCAGTCAGGTCATCGATCGACGTTCCGGTCGCTGCCGAGCATCTGGAGGCAGTCGCGCAGACGGCCAAGCTCCTTGAATCGCTCGGCCACGAGCTCGTGGAGTTCGATCCGCCCTTCAACCCCTCGATGCTTGAGTTCTTCATGGATGTCTGGGCAGTTGGCATCTCATCGCTCGCGCGGTCTGGCGCGCAGCTCTCTGGCCAGGATGTCACGCCCGACACAGTCGAGGCGCTGACCTGGGCGTTCTGGGAGCGCGGCAACAAGATCAAGGCGCTCGACATGGTGATGGTTGACAACACGCTGAAGGCCTTCGCCCGCCAGACGATCACCGAACTCGCGCCGTTCGACGCGCTGCTCACCCCAACACTCAACCTTCGACCCGTTGAGATCGGCTGGATCGACTCCTCGCACGGGATGCCGGCGTTTGATCGCGCGGTGCAGTTCACGTCGTTCACCGCGGGCGCCAATCTCGCCGGCCTGCCCGCAGTGTCGATGCCGACTGGAATCGAAGAGGACGGCCTGCCGGGCTCAATTCAGCTGATCGGTGGTCCTGCGGGCGAAGAGGCGTTGCTCTCGCTCGCCGGCCAGCTCGAAGCGGCGCGTCCGTTCGCGCAGCTCAGGCCGCGGGAGTAGGCTCGCCCTATGACAATCGTTCGCAACCAAATTGTTGGGTCGCTGTTCGCTGACGAGCGGGCGCCAAACCTGCTCGTGGGCTCGGGAGTTGAGATTCATCCGACTGTCCAGATCGGCGCAAACGTGATCATCGATGACGGCGTGGTGATCGGCCCTGAAGCGATCATCATGCACAACGTCATTGTCGGCCAGGACCCGGTGCTGGCTCCCACCACACGGGCGCTCCCAGTTGCGCAACAGCTCACGCGTATCGCCGAAGGCGCGACGATTTCCAGCGGCGCGCACGTGCTGCGCGGGGCGACGATCGGTGCGCGCACGATCATCGGCGATTCGGCGTTCGTACGTGAAGGCGCCGTGATCGGCGAGGACTGCGTGATCGGTCGAAACTGCGGCGTCGGCACCTCGGCAGTCGTCGGCAACCGCGTCAATGTGCAGCCACACTCGAACCTGACTCCGTGGATGGTCGTCGAGGACGACGTCGTTGTCGGCGGTCACTTCTGCGCGACGACCGACGATTCCTTTGGACGCGACCCTTCCAAGGCACGGACGGCCGTCTACCTTCGCCGCGCATGCCGCATCGGTCTTGGAACTCGGATCATGTCCGGCGTGGAGATAGGCGAAGAGGCCGTCGTCGGTGCGGCCTCGTTGGTGCGAGAGTCGGTGCCGACGCGGACGAAGGTCGCAGGATCTCCCGCGCGCGTGATCGGCACGGTCGCCGACAGCGATCTCATCTGATCTGAACTACTCGCTCGGGTGCGTCTCCATGATCGACTCGCCGCGCTCGCCGGTGCGAACGCGGATCGCGTCTTCGACGTTGAGGATGAAGATCTTCCCGTCGCCGACCTCACCGGTCTGACCGTTCTCAAGGATCGCCTTCACGACGAGCTCGACTTCGTGGTCGCCCACGACACACTCGATCTTGATCTTCGGTCGCAGGTGGATCACCAGCTCAGCGCCGCGGTAGTGCTCGGTGATGCCGCCCTGGCGACCCGAGCCCTTGACCTCGGTGACGGTCATGCTCGGCACGCCTTGCTCAGTCAGCGCGCGGCGGATCGGGTCGAACGCTTCGTAACGAATGAATGCTTCGATCTTCTTCATGGTCAGGTTCTCCTTTGAATTCGTGGTTTCGTTTTACCCGCTGCGGAGGCTCGACATGGCAGGCAGGCCCGGGTCGGCCAGCTCGCTCGCGGGGATGAAGGTTTCGGGGTAGCCGTACATGCCGTGGTCCGAGATGTCGAGGCCGGCGTCCTCTTCCTCTTCGCTGACGCGCAGGCCAATTGTGTATTTGATCGCGGCGAACACGGCAAGGCTCGTGACAAACACGAAAGCGGCGACGATCGCGAGGCCGGCCAATTGCACTCCCAGCTGACGAAAGCTGCCGCTGTAGACGAGGCCGCCGATGAACTCCCCGCCGTCCTTCACGCCGACGCCGGCCTGTTCCGCAAACTGCGGGAACGCGAAGATTCCAGCAGCGATCGTGCCCCAGATGCCGACCATGCCGTGGGCGGTGATCGCGCCGATCGGGTCGTCGATCTTGTCGTCGATCCAGTTCAGGCCGAGCACGACGATGGTTCCGCCAACCAGTCCGATCGGCACGGCCGCCCACGGCTCGACGTACCCCGAGGGCGCGGTGATTGCAACGGCGCCGGCGATCGCGCCATTGCCGATCATCGCGATGTTGTAGTCCTTCTCAAGCCAGTAATTCGTGATAGTCGCGCCGATCACGCCGCAGGCGACCGATAGGTTGGTCACAACTGCCACCTCGGCAAAGTGCACGCCGAGCGCCTGAAACGTCGATCCCGCGTTGAAGCCGAACCATCCGAACCAGAGGATCAGGATGCCAATCCCAAACATCGGCATCGAGTGGCCCGGCATCGGGCGGCTGACGCCTTCTCGGTACTTGCCACGACGCGGGCCAAGCAGCAGTACGCCGGCAAGACCGGCGGAGGCGCCGACGAGATGGACCGCAGTCGAGCCGGCAAAGTCCTGCATGCCCCACTGCTGCAGGAATCCGCCGCCGTACACCCAGTGGGCGGCGACGGGATAGATCAACCCGCAGAAGATCAGACCGAAGATGATGTAGACGCCGAACTTCACGCGCTCGACCAGTGGACCGACCGCGATTGCGAGGACCACCGCCGCAAATCCGTATTGGAAGAGGAACTTCGCGTAGATCGACGCATCCGACCCGGACATCGCCGGGAACGCAGCGAGCGGATCACTGAATCCAGACAGAAAAAATCCAGTCGTCCCGAAGAAGTAGCCGTCGCCGCCGAACCCGATAGCAAACCCGACGGTCCAGAAGGCGACGGTTGCGATCGCGGCGTTGAGCAGGACCTTCGCGATGATCGATCCAGCGTTCTTTCCGCGAACGAGCCCGACTTCAAGCGCGGCGAATCCCGTGAGCATGAAAATGACAAGAATGGCGCAGATCAAGACCCAGAGGGTGTCGATCGCGCTGTTGCTGGCAGCAGACGAACTCGTCTCGGCCAGCGCCGAGGTTGGCAGCAGCAAGAGTGACGCGATGGACGTGCTGAGCAGTCCAAAGGCACCGAGGCGTGAGCACTTCAAAATGTAACTCCCGATATGTGTTGAACGAGGTATTTGGTGAACGGCGGAGGGAGTCTACGGGGCTGGGCGGTTGAAAGTAGGTAAGACTCTGCTCGAATGATGAGCACGATCGAGTTCATAGCCGCAGCCTCCGGTTCGCCATGGGCGCCTTTGCGCCGCCGCATGTTCGCGATCCTCTGGGCCGCGCAGCTTGGATCGAACATCGGCGTGTGGATGCAGGTCGTCGGCGCGCAGTGGTTTCTGGTCGAGACGGCGAGCAGTTCGGCGCTGGTTGCCTGGGTGCAAACGGCGACGCTGATACCTGTGTTGTTCTTTGCGCTGCCGGCCGGTGCGCTGGCGGACTCGAAGAATCGCCGCACGATCCTGTTGTGCTCGACGTCCGCTGCGGTGTTGTTTGCGGGGGCGCTCACAGTGCTCTCTGTGACCGATTCGCTCAAGCCCTGGTCGCTGATGCTGATGCTGTTCCTGCTTGGTTCAGCCAACGCATTCACGCTTCCCTCCTGGCAGGCGATCCAGCCTGAGCTGGTGCCGCGCATTGAGCTTCCGGCGGCCTCTTCGCTGAACGGCGTTACCGTCAACCTCGCGCGCGCCGTCGGGCCGGCGATCGCGGGATTCATGGTGGCTGCGAGCGGTCCGGCGCTGGTCTTTGGGATCAACGCCGTGTCGTTCGTGTTCGTGATCGTCGCTCTGCTCGTGTGGAAGCGCCCGGAGCAGAAACGGCTCGGCCGGGAGCGGATGTTGCCAGCGTTGGGAGCCGGGGTGCGTTATACGCGCTTCGGACGAATTGTGCGGCGGATTCTGCTGCGCGTCGCGCTGTTTGCGGCGCCGGCTTCTGCGCTGTGGGCGCTGCTTCCGTTGATCGCTTCGGACCGCCTTGGGCTTGACTCGGGTGGCTATGGAATTCTGCTCGGAGCGTTGGGGGTCGGTGCGTTGCTCGCCGTTGGAGTGCTTCCGAAGATTCGCGGCATCGGCTCTGACAACGTCGTTCTGGCCACAGGGGCGATCGGATTTGCGATCGCGCTCGTCGGGGCGGCGGAACTACCCACGGGCGGAGTCATCGCGGCGCTACTCGTGGGCGGGTTCTCCTGGCTCAGTGTGCTGGCGATGCTCAACTCGCTGATGCAGCTCAGCCTTGCGCAGTGGGTGCGCGGTCGGGCGCTTGCGATCTATTCGCTGGTGATCATGGGCACGCAGGGGGTGGGTGCGTTCGTCTGGGGATTTTCCTCCGCCTGGGTCGGAGTAGAGGAGACTTTGCTCCTGGCGGCGGGGTTGCTGGTCCTGACCGCCGTGAGCACCTACTGGCTGCGCCTGCAGCCAAACACCGCAAAGCTCGACTTCAGCATGGTCACAATGGAGCTCGCTGACCCCGACAGCGTCTACGAGCCCAAGCAGGCAGACACGCCGCTGCACGTGGTCGTCCAGTACTTCGTCCCGGAGGAAAACGAGCCCGGGTTCATCGCGGCGATGACCGCGCTGGAGCGTGCCCGCAGGCGCACCGGGGCCTACGAATGGAATCTCAACCGCCGCGCCGGGAGCGAGCGGGAGGGTACGTTCGTGGAAGAGTTCAGCGTCGCATCCTGGGAGGAATACAAGAACCAGGTGACCGCGCGCTGGACGGTCGCCGACAGCGGCGTTTACGATCGCGCCTTGGAGCTGATCGAGGGCGAGCCGCTCGTGCGGCACTACTACAGGGTGGTTTGATGGACGAGCAGGATCCAAATACAGGTTCGGGTCTGGACCCGCGAGCGGTGCCGGTGGCGATCGCGTCGGTGGCGGTGATCGTGCTCGGGATCTTCTCGACTTATGCGAATTTGACGATCGGTGCCCTGATCGCGCTCGTAGGGCTTTTCGGGATCATCTGGGTGGGGCGCATGGCCGCGAAATCGCCGCCGAGCGCTTAACGGAGAGAGATTCACGAGGCGGTTCACCCAAACAGGGCGTTGTATTTCATTTTACTTTTGAGTACAGTTTCCAACAGCTTTGCACGACTTGCTCACCTATATCCGTATCCAAGACCCAAACCGCCCGAGCTTGCGTTGGGTTCTCATCTACGTTCTGGCCGCATTGATCGCGGTCGCGCTCAGCGCCACCGCCAGCGCAAGAACGATCGATTCCGTCGCGGTGACCCCGAACGTCAAGGTGCAGTCGTCCGTTGCAAATCCAACCTCGTTGCCGAACTCGGCCGTTCCGCTGACGCTCGCGGTTTCGAACCCGAACGCGACACTGAGCACCAACGGATCAATCGGATACACGGGAGCGCTTTTCACTAACTCAGTGGTCAAGGCTTGGTGGGTCGCGGTGGAGTACCGCGGTAGCGGTCCGACTTGGATCCCGCTTGCAGGAGCCGGAGAGGCGGCGAGTGGATACTCATTGACGCAACCGGCCCCAATCTCCGTCGGGCTCAGCGCGATTACGACGCCGAGCCCAACCTACGGCGTGACGTACCCATCAAGCGGCGGATCGGTTGTGGGTACTCAGATCGCCGGATTGTTCTCTGCAAACTGGAACCTCAATCTGGCCACGGAACAAGCTGCGGCGAAGATTCTCCAACTGCTCAGCAGCTCGCAGACCAGCGAGATCCGCCTCCGCACCCGAATTGAGGTTGCTCAAACCGGCCTCTTTGGAATCCAGACAAGGGACTCGGCGACGACATCCTCGGTTTTCACTCAACTGTTGAGGTCGCAATCCGCGACCGCGACAAATTTGCGCCTGACTGTTGCTGGCGGCGGGTTCAGTCACCTGCTTGCCTCCCCGGCAATACCCGCTCTGGCGAGCATGCCCGCCGGCGCGTCAGCATCGATTGCCACCACCGTGCCGATACCAGCGATTGCTCCGAAGGGCGCGTCCGAGGCTGACGCGGCGTATTTGGCGCGTTTGCAAGTCGCAACCGCGCAATCGGTGACCGCCACGACGACGGCTCAGTTTTCAGCGGGAGGCGAGGCCAGGCCGTGGTGGTTGTGGCCCGACGAGCTGAACCCACCAGCCACAGTCGGTCCTGGCCGCACGATAAGCGCCCCATCGACCGCGAGCACCGTTGGCCTTCAGGTTCCGGTCGTCGAGTTGCGCAAGTCTGGACCGGCGCGAGTAGCTCCGGGCAATTCGGCGACGTACACGATCACCGCGAAAAATGTTGGCGACGCCACAGCTACTGCGCGGGCGAGCGATCAGGTAGATGGCCAGCCTTCGGCGGCGGTCTCGGGCATCGGGCAACTATTGCCGGGAGCCGAGTCGAGCGGGACTCACAGCTTTGCCATCCCCGCGAATTTCCAGCAGGACAGCATTCACGACCGGGCGAGCGTCAGTTGGGCGGACTTGAGGGCGAATACGTACGGGCCGGTCTCGGCCGACTTCACGTCGACGATTCTGCGCGACACCACGCCGCCTTCGGCACCGACTCTTTCCCTAGTACCCGCCGCACTGACATCGTCGACGGACGCGAGGTTTGAGTTCAACGGAGAAGCGGGAGGGACCTATCGATGCTCTCTCGACGGTGCGCCGCAAAGCGTCTGCGCCTCGCCTGCTTCGAGCACGGCGTTGGGCGAGGGTTCGCACACCTTCAGCGTTCTCCAAGTCGACGACGCCGGAAACGCTGGGTCGTCCGTGGCGTACGCCTGGACGGTCGATTCCGTCGGACCAAACGCTCCGGCTCTCTCCGGCGTACCGGCCGCTCTGACCAGTCGGAACAGCGCTTCGATCGTCTTCTCGGGGGAGCCCGGCGGCATGTTCTACTGCCGGCTCGATGCGGCGCCGTTTGCACCATGCTCGTCGCCGGTCAACTTCGCGAATCTGCCCGATGGCCCGCACGACCTCAGAGTGAGGCAGACGGATGCAGCTGGAAACGGTGGGGCCGTGGCCGAGGCGACCTGGACAGTCGACAGCACCGCTCCCGCTGTTCCGACGGTGGATGTCACGCCGGACCTCCGCACGCGAGATGCGGACGCTGGATTCGGGTTCGCCGGCGAGCCGGGCGGACGCTTCGAATGCAGCCGCGACGGCGCTCCGTATGCGAGCTGCGCCAACCCCGTTTCGTACTTGGGACTCGCTGAGGGAGAGCACATATTCAGGGTCCGTCAGATCGATGGCGCGGACAATGTCGGTGCCGCGTCCGAGTACACCTGGTCAATCGATCAATCCGCGCCCGGCGCGCCAACTCTGGATGCAACTCCAGCGGCGCACACCCAGGCCAACACGGCAGAATTCACGTTCAGCGGCGAGGCCGACGGGAGCTTTGAATGCTCGCTCGGCAGCGAAGAATTCGCTGCATGCACGTCGCCGGTGAGCTATCCGACCGCCTCAGAGGGCGCTTACATATTCGAGGTCCGTCAGCTCGACGACGTCGGCAACACTGGTTCGGTGACCACTTATGTATGGACGATCGATCGCACCCCGCCTGCGGCTCCGCAACTGAGCGGCGCCCCCACGGGCGTAACCAACAGCACAGGCGCGACCATAATCTTCTCGGGAGGGGAAGCGGGCACGTTTGAGTGCAACCTCGACGCGAACCTCTGGCAGTCATGCGCGTCGCCGAAGGAGCTCACATCATTGGCTGACGGCGACCACTCGATCGCTGTACGCCAGATCGACGCGGCAGGCAATCTCGGTGATCCGGCGAGCGCTTCGTGGTCCGTCGATCGCACTCCTCCTGACCCCCCGACGATCACGGAAAAGCCGAGTTCGACTTGGCCCGCGACATACGCTGATTTCGGATTCGAGGGTGAGCCCGGTAGTCGGTTCGAGTGCAGCTTGGACGCAGAGCCGTTTGCCCCATGCGAAAGCCCAATCACGTTTGAGGATCTCGAGGAGGGTTCGCACATCTTCAAGGTGCGTCAGCTCGATGATCTCGGAAACGCCAGCGTTCCGGCCTCGTATGAATGGACGATCGACTTTGAGGCGAATCAGTGCGTCGCGCCGAACAGCCGTTCCAAGACGATCACGTCGCTTGAGTCGCTCCCGGGAACTGGAGCCGCGGCATGAAAGCGCTTGCAACAGGCAATCGGTTCGAACGCTTCATCGGCGCGAGCTTCGTTTTGTGCGTCGTTCTGCTCATGACTGCGGTGTTCGCACCGGCTGCCAATGCGGACCCGACGTGCACCGTGACGTGGGATGGCGGCGGGCCGAGCAGTAATTGGAACGAAGCTCAGAACTGGGACGCGGACCAAGTACCTGGTGAAGACGACGTGGCGTGCTTGGGCGGAGACAGCGCCGCCTCAGGCGTAGTCGTGAACTCGACCGTGTCGATCAGCGCGATCGTGGCGGCACGACCGGTCACGGTTTCATACCCTGGCTCGGTCAACTTCACAGATGGTTCGCTCACCTCCACTTTCAACACCCTCAACGTCAACGGCGGCGGCGCCATCGCCGGCAGTGGCGACCAGGTCATTCTTCCCGGCGGCAGCTTCGGCTTGAACGGCGGCACGCTCGACGGCGACGGAAGCCTCACGGTCAGTCCCGGCGCGAGCATGAGC
>JACPNS010000020.1 GCA_016185345.1 Solirubrobacterales bacterium
CTGGTCGAGATCGGCCGCCGGAATTGGGTTCGATCGGCCGCCGCATGGCCCGCCTGGGACGCCGCAAGCGGCTCCAGAGTAGAACCTTGCGCCCCGCGGCGTTGGCTTCGATCAACGCGATTCCCGGGCCCCCGCCGCAACCGGTGCCTGCGGGCCGGGCCTTCCGGCTTGACTCCACCTGCCCGCCGGCGTCCCGGAACGCAAACCCCGCCCCACGCCCCGCATCGGGTTTGGCTTCGTTCGGGCCGTGAACCGATCTGGCGGAATTGACGCAATATAATATACAGTATCTACTTACATCCATCTTCTCGGTCGCTTCGATCGTCGTTTTCGGCGACTTTCACCGCGGCGCCGACGGGAACATCCCGGGCGAGGATTCCGAATCCGGATTGGCAAAGAGCCGGGGCGCGACGGCGACCCAACTTCAGTATGCGCCGGCTCGTGCCTGACCTGCGGTCGCCGGCACGCCATAGTTCACAAGCCAGCCTCGGAAGCCCTCGTCTAGCACCGGCTTCAGCGCGCCCGCGTCCAGATCGGGATCGACGGCCAGGAAGCGGACGGCCCGATCGTGAATCTCGGCGGTCCGGCCATCCGGTCCGGGGATGCGGAACAATCGCCGCCGCGGCCTGCAAGCAGGCCTACCCGGCCTCGCCGAGATGGGAGACAGCGACGAGGTCGGACTGCGAATCGTCGGTTGAGATAGCCATCTCCGGATCGTCCAGGAGTCGCCCAACGTGGCCCATGACAGAGTTCGAATCCATCAGCAACAACGTCGATTTTCGGGGTTTGACCCCTTTGCATTTCTGACCCCTTTGCATTTCCGGGGTTTGACCCCTTTGCATTTTTCGCCCTAGACCCCTGAGTGAACGATGTGGAAGTCCCGGCTGCTTAATGCTCAGAAGATGGGGACCGGCACAAACGCCCAGAGACGTCTCATCGCACTTCATCATCTGAAGGCCCCGTGGAAGCCCCCTGACTGCGTCCAGCTCCCTCGCAGCGCAAGGTTGGGTGGCTCTCTCGGGTGTTTCCGTGGTACGTTACGTGTTATGAGCCAAGCACACGCTGCAAAAACCATTGACGGGCTTCTGGACCCCCTCAGCCGGTGTCTCGACCACGAGTCGGCCAGGCGTGTGGC